>CALMNP010000096.1 GCA_937868875.1 uncultured Bacillota bacterium
CTTCGTGAAGACGGCCAACAACCAGTGGCAGTGGGAGGCCGTGGGGTACGGGTCCGTGGCCACCATTACGGCAGCTGGAACCACCGGCCTGACGCTACCGGCGACACCTCCGGCCGTTCCGCAAGGCAGCACGCTTCCCAGCGCCAACAACTATCAGATCATCGTGGACGCCCCCGGTAACACCGCCAGCCTGCGGGATGGCGCGGGCAACGTGCTGGGCACCATCAACAGCATCACACCCGGCGCCGACAACACCTTCCTCGACGCCTCGGGCCGACCGGTCCTCACTCTCGGCTTTCCGAACCCGGTCACCAGCGGCACGGCCACCATCGATATCACCAACCCCACCAACTCCGGCCTCATCGACTACAACTCCCAGGGCATCCCCGTCGGGGGCACCACCGACACGCTGAGCTTTACCCCCCTGAACGGGGCCAACCCCCTGTCCATCACCATGGACTTCCTGTCCACCACCCAGATGGCGGCGCCCTCTTCCACTGTGGCCGCCACGGGCCGCGACGGCTACGCCATGGGCGCTCTCAACACCTTCACCATCGACTCGGCGGGCGTCATCACCGGCTCCTTCAACAACGGCCTGACCCAGAGGATCGGCCAGATCGCGCTCGCCAACTTCAGCAACATGGGCGGTTTGATGAAGACGGGAAACAACAACTACATCGAGACCAACAACTCCGGGCTGCCCCAGATCGGCCTGGCCAACAACGGCGGCCGCGGCTCCATCGCCCCGGCCAACCTGGAGCAGTCCAACGTCGACCTCTCCCAGGAGTTCGCCAACATGATCATCACCCAGCGCGGCTTCCAGTCGAATTCACGGGTGATCACCACGTCGGACGAGATGCTCCAGGAGCTGGTCAACCTCAAGCGGTAAGGCTAACGCCATAGGAGCAAGCCGACCTGAGGCGGCCGGGGGCGGGGACTCCCGCTCCCGGCGCCCGGGCGGCTGAGGCGGAGAGGAGGGTCAGGGGTGATCAAGGTAACGCGCCTGGGAGGCAAGGCGATCGAGCTGGCCGTCAACGCCGACCTGATCGAGTTTGTGGAGTCCACGCCGGACACCGTCATCACGCTGACGACGGGCGACAAGATGGTCGTCCGGGAGTCCATGGACGAGGTGCTGGCTCGGGTCCTCGCCTACAAGCGGGCCATTTTCCAGCAGGGGCCCGGCCCGGGCGGTCCTGCGCCCCGGCCCGATCCGCAAGAGCCGACCCCTGAGAACTGACCCCGGAAAGCCGGGACTGCGACATCAACGGGCCGGGCCACGCTGCTCAGGCCGGGAGGTAAACCATGAAAGCGTTGATCGGAAAGGTCGGCCTCATCATTCTGGCGGCTGTGGTGGTCGTGGCCGCGGCCGGCGGCGCCGCTTACTTCGCGGTGCGCTCGGCCATGGTCAAGCCGGCCGAGGCGCCGGCCAAGGTGGAGAAGCAAACCCTCAAACCGGTGGAAATCGGGGAGTTCCTCACCAACCTGGCCGACCCGGGCGGCCGCCGGGTCATTCACGTCAAGATGGAGATCCGTGTCGCCAACGAGAAGACGGCCACCAAGCTGCAGGAGGACGGCAGCGCCATCCGCGATCAGGTCCTGCGCATCCTCCGCAGCAAGACGGTCACCGACCTCGCCGGTGAGGACGGAATGGACAACCTGGCCCACGAGATCATGAACCGTCTCAACGTCACCGTGGCCGAGGGGCAGATCCGCGAACTGTATTTCACCGACATCGCCATCCAGTAAGCCGAAGGGGGTGCGGCGATGGCTGAAATCCTTACCCAGCGTGAGATTGACGACTTGATTGCCCAGATGGACGCCGAAGCCGCCGGCGGCGGGCAGGGTCAGGGGGCCACGGGGGCTGCCCCGGTGCGGCGGGACCGTGAGGCCCTGGGGGAGAAGCGCGTCCGGGTCTACGACTTCCGCCGGCCCGACAAGTTCAGCAAGGACCAGCTGCGCACGCTGTCCATGATCCACGACAACTTCGCCCGGCTTCTGACCGGCTACTTCTCGGCCACGTTTCGCACCATGGTGGCTGTGAACATCGCCTCGGTGGACGACCTCACATACGAGGAGTTCACCCGCGGAGTCAGCAACCCTTCGGTCATGGGCGTGTTCTCGCTGGCGCCTCTGAAGGGCAACGCCATCATCAATATCGACCCGGGCATCGCCTTTCCCATGATTGACCGCATGTTCGGCGGGCCCGGACAGGGACTGGACAAGTCGCGGCCTTTGACCGAGATCGAGAGCACCGTCATGGAGCGCCTGACAGGCGGCTTCCTCCAGACCCTGACGGAGGCCTGGATCAACATTGCGAAGCTCACGCCCAGGCTGGAAGGCCTGGAGTCCAACCCCATGTTCGCCCAGATCGTGGCCCCCAGCGAGATTGTCATCATCGTCACACTGGACTGCCGCATCGGCGAGAACCGCGGGCAGATGGCCATCTGCCTCCCCTACATTCTGATCGAACCCATCTTGCCGAAGCTGTCCGCCCATAACTGGTTCTCAGCCACCCAGCGCGAGGCGACGCCGGAAATCCTGTCCCGCCTGCAGGGGCGGCTGGAGGAGGCCCGGGTGCCGCTCAGCGTCCGACTGGGGGACACTCACCTGACGGTACGGGACCTGCTGGGCCTGGAGAACGGCGACGTCATTGTGCTGGACCAGCACCTGAACGAAAGACTGCTGGCCTTCATTGGCAACAAACCCAAGTTCTGGGTCGAGCCCGGCAGGCTGGGCTCCCGGCTGGCCGTGCGCCTGACGGGCCTGGTGGAACAGAAGGAGGATGACGATGAGTAACGAGTCCCTCTCGCAGGCAGAGGTTGATGCCCTGCTTCGCTCCGGAGGCCCGGGCGGCGGAGGGGAGGAGACCTCGCCGCTCACGCCGGACGAGGAACGGCTGCTGGAGGAGCGCCTGGTCCTGGCCGGGGTGGCCAGCTCCGGCGCTCTGGGCGCCTTGCTGGGGCAGTCCGCCCAACTATCGCCCCCGGCGATCGTCATCTCCACGCCGGAGGAGATCCTGTCAGAGCGGCTGGCCCGCTACGTGGTGGCCAAAGTGGAGTACATCCAGGGCCTGGCCGGAGCGTCCTACTACATCATCAACGAAATTGACGCCCTGGCCATTGCCGACCTGCTGCTGGGCGGCGACGGCAGAGGCGCCGCCGAACTGGGCGAAGCACAGCAGAGCGCGCTGGGCGAGGCCCTCTCCCAGATGGCCGGCGCCGCCGCGACGTCCCTCTCCGAGGCCCTGACGGTGCGCATCTTCTTCTCACCGCCGGAGGTGCTCTCCGGCGACGCCGCCACCGGCCTCTTCAACGCCGAGTTCCTGGCCAGGCAGCCGCTGGTGGTGGCCACCAGCCGCCTGCTGGTGGGGGACCTGGTGGACGGGGATCTGGTGCAGGTTCTCACCCTGGACCTGGCCCGCCGCCTGGGCGCCGCCACGCTGGAAGCCACCGCCGTGCAGCCGCCTCCATCGCCGGCGACCACCGCACCAGGCCAGGCCCCCGCGGCTCCCGCCGCCGGGGTGGCGGCTCCGGCCCAGCCCCAGGTACGTACGCCGGGGGGCATGCCCGCCGCGCCCGGCGGGCCCCAACAGCCGGTAGCTGTGCAGGCTGCGGCCTTTCCCGACCTGGGCCGGGGCGCCGGTGGCTCCGAGCCGCAGAATATCGATCTGATCATGGATGTGCCGCTCCAGGTCACCGTGGAGTTGGGGCGCACGCGCAAACAGATTCGCGAGGTCCTGGCTCTGGGCCCGGGCTCCGTGGTGGAGTTGGACAAGCTGGCCGGCGAGGCCGTGGACGTGCTGGTCAACGGCAAGCTGGTGGCCAAGGGCGAGGTCGTCGTGATCGACGAGAACTTTGGCGTCCGCATCACCGACATCGTCAGCCCGGCCGAGAGGGTGCGGAGCTTATGAACCGCGTCATGGTGGTGGATGACGCCGGCTTCATGCGGATGATGATCAAGGACATCCTGGCCCGGACGGAGTACGAGGTGGTCGCAGAGGCCGGCAACGGCCAGGAGGCCCTGGAGCGCCTGCAAGAGGCCCAGCCGGACGTCATTATCCTGGACATCACCATGCCCGTGATGGACGGGCTGACCGCCGCCACGGAGATCATCAGGCAGGCGCCGGGCGCGCGCATCATCTTCTGCTCCGCCATGGGGCAGAAGGACGTCGTGGTCAAGGCCCTGACCATGGGCGCCGCCGATTTCGTGGTCAAGCCCTTCACCGCCGAGAGGCTGGTAGGGGCCGTGGGCAAGGCCCTGGGGGCGGCCGGGGTCAAGGATAAGGAGAGGGGGGCCTCGGCGTGACCGGCACCGGACCATCGCCGTTGGGCGCCGCCTGGCAGGTGGCGCAGTACCTCTTCCTGTTCGCGCTGGTGCTGGGGCTGGCGTACCTGTTCTCCCGCAGCCTGCGGCGGCTGGCGCCCTTCGCCAGGAGCCGCCACCTGCGGCTCCTGGATCAGCTGCACCTGGGCCCGTCCCGGGCTTTCTACCTCCTGGCCGTGGCCGGCAAAGTCGTGCTCGTGGCCATGGGGGAGGGGGGCGTGGCGACGGTCACGACCCTGGACGACCCCGACCTGGTTGACGACCTGCTGAAGCAGGCCGACCAGCCCTTGCAGGGGGCAGCCGGAGCGGGCGGTCCTGCCGGCCTCGCCCGGCTCATGGGTCTTGGCAACCTGGCAGGCAGGGGCGGACGGGCGTTGCGTGGCAGCTTCGCCGACCTGCTGGCGCAGGCGCAGCAGGGGCCGGCCGCAGACAGGCCCGGTCAGCCGGAGGCCGCGGGAGAGTTTGCCCTTCGCCGGCAGGTGGAGCGGCTGCGGCGGCTGGCGGAACGGACGGGGACGGAAGGATAAACATGGGAAAGACACTGTCGCTGGTCCTTGCGGCCCTCCTCCTGCTTCTGCTGCTGCCCGGGCCCGCTCTGGCCGCCACTCCGGCCCCTGCCACCCCCGCCGGCCAGGCTGGTCAGGCCGGTCAGGCCCCACCCGGCCAGACCGTGCCCCTGCCGCGGGTCAACATCGGCTTCGATCAGGCTTCCCAGCCCAAGGACGTGGTGGGCTCTCTGCAGATCCTGCTGCTGCTCACCGTCCTGACCCTGGCCCCGGCCATCCTCATCCTGATGACCTCGTTCACCCGCATCATCGTGGTGCTCTCCTTCGTCCGAAACGCCCTGGCGACGCAGCAGATGCCGCCCAACCAGGTGCTGATCGGGCTCGCTCTGTTTCTCACCCTGTTCATCATGGGCCCCACCTGGAACCGCGTGAACGCGGACGCCGTCCAGCCCTACCTGGCCGGCGCCATCAACCAGACGGAGGCCGCGAACCGGGCCTCCAGGCCGCTCAAGGAGTTCATGCTCAAGCAGACCCGAGACAAGGACCTGCAGTTGTTCGTTTCCCTGTCCCAGACGCCCCTCCCCGCCCAGCCCCAGGACCTGCCGCTCTCCGTGGTGGTCCCGGCCTTCACCATCAGTGAGCTGAAGACCGCCTTTCAGATCGGCTTTGCGGTATTCATCCCTTTCGTCGTCATCGACATGGTGGTGGCCAGCACGCTCATGTCCATGGGCATGATGATGCTCCCCCCCATGATGATCTCTTTGCCCTTCAAGATCCTGCTGTTCGTCATGGTGGACGGCTGGAACCTGATTGTGCGGTCCCTGGTGCTCAGCTTCCGGTAATGCGGGTCGATTCGCTTCAGGTTTGCGGGAGGTGAGGCCATGACCGAGGAGTTCGTGATGGCCCTGGGGCGCGACGCCCTGATGACGGTGCTGCTGGTGGGAGCGCCGGTCCTGGGTCTGTCACTCCTGGTGGGCCTTCTCGTCAGCATCTTTCAGGCCACCACCCAGCTGAACGAGGCCACGCTCAGCTTCGTCCCCAAGATTCTGGCGGTGCTGTTGGCCGTGGTGTTCTTCGGCCCCTGGATGATGACGGTCATGCTGCAGTTCACCAGCCGCATCTTCACCAGCCTGCCGACGCTGGTGCGTTAGCGAGGCGGCATGGACCTCTATCAGCTGGTCTTCACCCGATTCGACCTGTTCCTGCTCATGGCCGTGCGGACCTCGGGCGTGTTCTTCACCGCCCCGCCCTTCGCCGCACGGCAGGTCCCCGTGCAGTGGCGCGCCGCCTTCGGCCTCATGGTGGCTATGGTCCTGCTGCCCGTGGTGCAGGCGCCGCCGGCTCTGCCCACCACCCTCATCCCCTGGATGGCCTGGGCGGTGCGCGAGGCGGCCCTGGGCCTGGCCATCGGCTGGACCGTCAACCTGACCTTCGCCGCCGTGCAGTTGGGCGGACAGCTGCTGGACACGGAGCTGGGATTCAGCATCGTCAGCGTCATGGACCCGCAGACGGGGCAGCAGATGCCGTTGGTGGGCAACTTCCAGTACACCCTGTCACTGATGATTCTGCTGCTGACCAACGGCCACCACCTGATCCTGGCCGCCCTGGCCCGGTCCTTCGCCCTGGTTCCGGTGGGCGGGGCCGTCCTGCACCCCAGCCTGACCGACACGGTCGTGGCCCTGAGCGGCGGCGTCTTCCTGACCGCCTTCAAACTGGCCGCGCCGGTGCTGGGAGCCGGCTTCGTCACCAGCGTAGCGCTGGGCGTCATGGCCAGGGCCATGCCCCAGATGAACGTGTTCATGGTGGGGTTGCCCCTGAAACTGGTGGCCGGCCTGGTGGTGATGGTGGCCGGCATGCCCCTCTACCTGGCGACCCTCAGCCGGGTGCTGGACGGGTTATACGGCAGCCTGGGTCAGCTCATCCAGTCCTTCCATCCCTGACCCACCGGGGACCTGATGGACCCGGCGCCGTTACAGCCCCGCGCATCCGCCTGAAAGGAGGCTCCGCCCGTGCTGCTCCAGCGCTTTGCCGAACGGACGGAACCGGCCTCCCCACGAAGGCGGGAACAGGCGCGGCAGCGGGGCCAGGTCTCCCGCTCCGCCGAGCTGACTTCGGCCCTGGTGCTCCTGGTCGGCTACTTCAGCCTCCGCTATGCCGCCCCGGGCGGCTACCGCGTTCTGCGCGACCTGACGGTCTCCACCTTCAGCCACCTGTCCACCGCCGATTGGACCGTGGAAAGCGTGCAGCAGCTCTCCCTGACCGTCCTGACCGCCTCCGGCCGGATGCTCTGGCCCGTGCTGCTGGCCGGGGTCGTGGTGGCGGTGACCGTGGACCTGGCCCAGGTGGGGTTCGTCTTCACCCTGGAGCCCCTGGCGCTGCACTTCGACCGCCTGAACCCCTTGTCCGGGCTGCAGAGATTGTTCTCCCGCCGGGCGGCCATGGAGTTTGCCAAGTCGCTGCTCAAGCTGGCGCTGGTCGGTTGGGTGGTCTACGCCGCCATACGCAAGCAGTGGTCCATGTTTCCCACCCTGGTCGAGATGGACCTGCTGGTGGCCCTGGGGAAGCTGGCCGGCCTGGCCATGACGGTCTTCCTTCGCGCCGCCCTGGTGCTGCTGCTGGTGGCGGCCGGGGACTTCGCCTTCCAGCGCTGGGACTACGCCCAGTCGCTGAAGATGACCAAGCAAGAGGTCAAGCAGGAGTTCCAGGAGACCGAGGGCAATCCCCAGATCCGGGGCAAAATCCGCGAGCGCCAACGCGCCCTGGCCCGACGCCGCATGCTGTCGGACGTGCCCAAGGCGGATGTGGTGGTCACCAACCCGACCCACTTCGCCGTGGCCCTGAAGTACGAGTCCGGCCGCATGGCGGCGCCCGTAGTGGTGGCCAAGGGGCAGGATTACCTGGCCCAGAAGATCAAGGACATCGCCCGGGAGGCCGGGGTGGCCATCGTGGAAAACCAGTCCCTGGCACGCTCGCTGTTCGCCGCGGTGGAGGTGGGGGAGCCCGTTCCCGCGGACCTCTACCAGGCGGTGGCCGAGGTCCTCGCCTTCGTCTACCGGCTCAAGGGGAAAGCGGGGGCCTGAGGCCCGATCTGAAACCGTGGGGAGGTGGTCCCGTTGCCGGCCGGCATTGCCCAGTGGGTCTCCCGCGCTATGAAGTACTCGGACGTGATGGTCGCCCTGGCGGTCATCGGCACCGTGGCCATGATGATCATCCCCATGGCCGCCTGGCTGCTGGCCTTCCTCCAGGTGGTCAACCTGGGGCTCTCCCTGCTCGTCGTCCTGACCTCCATCTACATCCGGGAGCCGCTGGAGTTCTCCATCTTCCCGCCGCTGCTGCTGGTCATCACGCTGTTCCGGCTATCGCTCAACGTCTCGGCCACCCGGCTGATCCTGCTCACCGGTGAGGGCGGCGCGCTCATCCAGGGCTTCGGTCAGTTTGTTGTGGGCGGCAACCCGGTGGTCGGGTTCATCGTCTTCGTCATCCTGGTCATTATCCAGTTCGTCGTCATCACCCGGGGCTCCGAACGCGTGGCCGAGGTATCCGCCCGCTTCACGCTGGACGCCATGCCCGGCAAGCAGATGGCCATCGACGCCGACCTGAACGCCGGCGCCCTCACGGAGGCCGAGGCCAGGGAGCGCCGCCAGGCCATTCAGCACGAGGCCGACTTCTACGGGGCCATGGACGGCGCCTCGAAGTTCGTGAAGGGCGACGCCATCGCCGCCATCATCATCCTTATCGTCAACCTGGTGGGCGGTTTCGTGGTCGGCATGCTGCAGCAGAACATGGACGCCATGACCGCCCTGCAGACCTTCTCGCTGCTGACCGTAGGCGACGGACTGGTGACCCAGATCCCGGCGCTGCTCATCTCCACGGCGGCGGGCATTGTGGTCACCCGCGCCTCCAGTGACGCCACCCTGGGCCAGGACTTCACCGGCCAGTTGTTCGCCGAGCCACGCGCCCTGTACGTGGCCGGCGGGGTCCTGGGGGCTTTCGCCCTGGTTCCTGGGCTGCCGGCCCTGCCCTTCCTCATCCTGGGCGGCACCGCCATCGGCACCGGCTACTTGCTGCGGCAGGACCAGGCGCAGAAGGCCCGGGACGCCCAGCGCCGGGTGGCGGAGGAGCAGGCGGCCGCCTCCTCCGAGGCCTCCCGCAAGCCGGAGAACGTCATGTCGCTACTCACTGTGGACCCACTGGAGATCGAACTGGGGTACGGCCTGCTAGGCCTGGCGGACCCGGCCCAGGGCGGCGACCTCATGGACCGGGTCGGACTGATTCGCCGGCAGGTTGCCCTGGATTTCGGCCTGGTTCTGCCCTATATCCGGGTGCGCGACAACATTCAACTGAAACCGACACAGTACGTGGCCAAGCTAAGAGGAATTGAACTGGCACAGGGCGAAATATACCCCGACCATTTTTTGGCGATGAATCCGGGTTCTGCCGCCGAGGACATCACAGGCATTCCGACCCGGGAGCCCGCCTTCGGCCTTCCGGCGCTCTGGGTCAGCCAGGGCCAGAAGGAACAGGCGGAACTGGCTGGCTACACGGTGGTGGAGCCGGCCGCGGTCATCGCCACGCACCTTGCCGAGCTGATCAAGACCCACGCCTCCGAGCTGCTTGGCCGGCAGGAGGCTCAGGCGCTCCTGGACCACGTCAAGGCGACAAGTGCGGCCGTGGTGGACGAATTGATACCGAACCTGCTGACCCTGGGAGAGGTGCAGAAGGTTCTGCAGAACCTCCTCCGGGAGGGCGTTTCCATCCGGGACCTGGTGACCATCCTGGAAGCCCTGGCCGACTCGGCTCGGGTCACCCGCGACCCGGACGTGCTCACGGAGTACGTCCGCCAGTCCCTGGCCCGCTCCCTCTGCCGCCAGTTCGGTCTGGTGGGCCAGGGAAGCGTCCCCGTCATCACCCTGCACCCCGACGTGGAGCAGCAGCTTGCCGCTTCCGTCCAACGCGAGGGCGGCACTTCGGTGGTCAACCTGAACCCGGACACCCTGCGCCGCTTCCTCGAGAGCCTGCGGGGGTGGGCCTCCAGGGCGGTGGAGCAGGGCCATGAACCCATCGTCCTGACTTCTCCCGCCGTTCGGCCCTATGTGAAGCGGTTGACCGAGCGCACGCTGCCCCGCCTGCTGGTTCTGTCTTACAACGAGCTGGACCCCGCTAGCCAGATTGAGTCTTTGGGGATGGTGAGCCTGGAGTGAAAGTGAAGCGTTACGTGGCTGCCAACTTGCAGGAGGCGATGGCCCGCGTCCGTCAGGATCTGGGCCGCGACGCTATCATCCTGCATACCCAGAAGATTCAGGTGGGTGGCTTCTGGGGGCTTTTCGGCAAGACCATGGTCGAGGTGACGGCGGCCACGGATGAGGACCGGGCCGCGACCACCGAAGCGGCGGCCGCCCAGGCCCGGGCCGCCGGGACGCTCTCCGCCGCGGCCGTGGCCCCGGCGGCCAGTCCGCCGGCGGCGGCCGCACCTCATCCCCAGGCTCAGCCGGACCTCTCGGCCTTGCGGACAGAAATCAACGCCGTCAAAGAGATGATGCAGCAGTTCATGCAGCGGCCCCTGCCCTCTCCCGCCCAGAACGGGAAGTGGTCCGAGCCGCTGCAGGCCTTGTTGGCTCAGTTGGAGGAGGCCGGCGTCGACCGCGCTCTGGCCGAGTCTCTGCTGGCCGAGGTCTCCGGGTCCCTGGGCGAACAGGCCGGCTCCAGCCGGGCCGCCCGCGAGGCCCTGATGGCCCTGGTCACCCGGCGATTCGGACAGCCCCAGGGCATCGAACTCACCGAGAAGGACCGGCGCGTCGTGGCCCTGGTCGGCCCCACGGGAGTGGGCAAGACCACGACCCTGGCCAAGCTGGCCGCTGCCTTCGCGCTCGGCCAGAAGAAGAACGTGGCCCTGGTGACGGCGGACACCTACCGCATCGCCGCTGTTGAGCAGCTCAGAACCTACGGGGAAATCATCGGCGTTCCCGTGGACGTGGTCTTCTCCGAGCAGGAGTTGCGCGCCGCCCTGGGGCGCCACAGCAAGCGGGACCTGGTGCTCATCGACACGGCGGGGCGCAGCCCCCGCAACACGGCCCAGATGGAGGAACTGGCCACCCTGCTGGCGGCAGCGCGGCCGGACGAGACCCACCTTGTCCTGTCCCTCACCACCGGCCACAAGGAGGCCTTTGACGCCGCGGACCAGTTCGGGCGCGTGGGCGTCGACCACCTGCTCCTGACGAAGCTCGACGAATGCATCGGACCCGGTTTGGCCCTGGGCCTGGCGGTCCAGCTTGGCAAGCCGATTTCCTACGTCACAACTGGTCAGAACGTCCCGGACGACATTGAGTTATGCCAGCCGGAAAGACTTGCGGCTCGGCTCCTGGGGGAGTAAGAGATGTCGGATCAGGCACAGCGGCTCCGGCAGATGGCATCGAACCTGAAGAGTGAAATCAAGCAGAAGAGCCGTCCCCTGGGCCAGCACCGCTCGCGCGTGGTGGCTGTCACCAGCGGCAAGGGCGGCGTCGGCAAGACCAACTTCGCCGTGAACCTGGCCCTGGGCCTCATCCAGCGCGGCCGCGATGTGCTGCTGCTGGACGCCGACCTTGGCCTGGCCAACGTGGACGTGGTCCTGGGGACCAACCCCACTTACCATCTGGGCCACGTGGTGCGGAGCGAGAAGCGACTGCAGGACGTGGTCTACCGCGGCCCCCTGGGTCTCAAGCTCATCGCCGGCGGCTCCGGGCTAAACGAGCTGCTGGATGTGGGTGACATGGAGCTGAAGCGCTTCATCGGGGGCTTGGAGGTCCTGGCGAGCCAGTCCGACTACGTGCTGCTGGACACCGGCGCCGGCCTGTCCCGTCAGGTGATGAGCTTCGTGCTGGCGGCGGACGAGATTCTGGTCGTCACCAACGCCGAACCGACGGCCATGACGGACGCCTACGCCACCATCAAGGTCATCAGCCGGCAGAATCCGGCGGCCAACATCCGCCTGGTCATGAACGCTGTAGAGGACGACCAGGAGGCCGAACTGGCCATCAACCGCCTCACCATGGCCGCCCTGCGCTTCCTGGGTGTGAACGTGGAAAGCCTCGGCAGCGTGCCCTACGACGGTTCGGTGACCCGGGCGGTCAAGAAGCAGCAGCCCTTTCTCCTGGCCTACCCCGGCACGCCGGCGGCGCGGGCCGTCAAGGAGCTGGCGGCCAACCTGGACGGCGGCGACGCCGGCGCCGGGAGCGGGCTCTTCTTCGACCGGCTGGCCAAGTTCTTCAGCAATCTTCGGGCCTGATGGCCTGGCGTCTCCAGGGCCGAAGGAGCCGTCGGAGCTTCCCGGTCATGTTTCCGCAGAGGGGGTGAGCACCGTGGCTGGACCGTTCCTCATCAACCAGAAGGTCGTGCTGGAGGTGCTGGAAGGCCCGGAGCAGGGCAGCTACCCCACCCGCGTCGAGGACGCCCGCACGGACGGCGTGGTGCTGGCGGCGCCGCTGGTGGGCCGCCGGGCTCTGCAACTGCCTCCCGGCGTGGCGGTCCGCGTCAAGGTCGACTCCAAGCCTGCGGGCGTGAGCACCCTGGAAACCCGCGTTCACGAATCCCTGCCGGTGGCCCCGGAGCGCCGCATTCCCGTGATCGTGCTTGAGCCCGAGGGGAAGGTGGAACAGGTACAGCGGCGGGCCGACGTCCGCATGGAAGTGGAAGTCCCCATCCGTTTCGGAATTCTGGCCAACCCGGAAGACGCCGGCGACTCGGCTCCTCCGCCCATGTGGCCCATCCTGGAAGCTACCGCCGTGGACATCTCCGCCGGCGGCTCGCAGATTCTGACGGAGATCCGCCTGGTTCCCGGAACCCACCTTGACGTGGACATGCGCCTGCCCGACTCCCATGAGACCCTGCACCTGGTGGGCGAGGTCATGCGCATCCTGCGGTCCGAGAAACAGCGCGGCCGCGACTTTCATTGGGTTGCCGTGCGCTGGGTGGGGGCGGAATCCCGGGACCGGGACGCCATCGTCGGCTTCATCTTCCGCGAGCAGTTGCGACGGCGCCGCCGGGGGTTGTTCTGATGGGCGCCGGATTCTGGTTGGGGCTGTTGGCAGGCGGACTGGTGTTTCTGGCAGGCTTCCTGGGGGGCGCATCGCTTCCTGGCGCAGGCCAGCGGGCGATCATGGCTTTTGTCTTCTTCGGGCTCTCCGGGTGGGTTCTACAGACCCTCTGGCGGGCTTTGTTGTCACCGGGGGCACGGCCAGGCGGGGTCGCTGCGGCGCGCCCCAAGTCCCCGCAGGCCCAAATGCCGGTCGCACCGGCGGCGCCTCCGGAACGAGCCGGGGCCCGACTGGACCAGGTGCTCCCGCCCGTGTCACCCGCGGAGCTGTTCGAACCCCTGTCGCCACCCGTCCTGACCAAGGACGCAATGGAGGAATAACCCGCCGTGGATACGGCTGAGCTTTGGAGGCAGTACCGCGCCGACCGCAGCCCTGAACTGCGGGAAGCGCTGGTGGAAGAGCACCTGAGCCTGGTCAAGCGCATCGCCGGCCGCATGGCCCTGGTAGTGCCCAACTCGATTTCGCTGGCCGATCTGGAGGGCTACGGCGCGCTGGGGCTGCTGGAAGCTGTGGAGCGCTACGATCCCGACCGCGGCGTGCCGTTTCCGGCTTACGCCATCACCCGCGTTCGCGGCTCCATCCTGGACGGGCTGCGCTCCATGGACCCGGCGCCGGCATCCTGGCGCCAGCAGGCCCGCCTTCTGGAGAAGGCGGTGGCGCGCCTGGAGGAACGTCTCGGCCGTTCCCCGGACGACGAGGAGCTGGCGGCGGAACTGCACCTGGAGCCGGCGGAGCTGGCCGAGTGGGAGCGTCGGGCCGCCGGCCTGTCCCTGGTCTACCTGGATCAGATCCGATCGGGCCGGGACGGGGAGGATGGTGTGGAGGGTTCTGTCGAATCTCTTGCAGGGGACGACCCCCAGGCCGACCCTCTGGGCAGCATCCTTCGACAGGACCGCCAGGCGGCTCTGGCCGAGGCCCTGGAGAGGCTCTCGGACAAGGAGCGGCTGGTCGTCACGCTGATTTACTACGAAGATCTGACAGCCAAGGAGGCGGCGCAGGTCATGGGGCTTTCGCCCTCGCGCGTCTCCCAACTGCATACCCGGGCCATCCTGCGGCTCCGCGGCAGTCTGAGCCGGCGCCGCGACAGGGTCCTGTAAGGAGCACCTGCAACCATGGCGGCATTCGGAAAACCAGGGGGTGGGGACGATGGCAGGCGAGCCGACCAAGGGAGCACCTGGTTCCCCGTTTCGCGTCAGCATCGCACCCGGTGCCATGGAGGCGACCCTTCTGGTGACGCAGCCGGAGGGCGGTCTGCCGTTTTCCCCGGAACTGCTGGAGCAGGCCCTGGCCGCGCTGCAGCGCTCCGGAGTGACGCAGGGCCTGGACCAGGCCGCCGTGGAAGAGGCCGTGCGCTTTCCCGGCACCCCCGTGGTGGTGGCCCAGGGCCAGGCGCCGGAAAAGGGCGATGATTCCCGGCTGGAGTGGCACGTTGACCCCAGGCCGACTGGATTGCCTCTCATCATGGAGAACGAACGGGTTGACTTTCACAGCCTCAATCTGGTGCAGAACGTCGCCAAGGATCAGATTCTGGTGACGAAGATCCCGGCCACTCGCGGCACGCCCGGTGTCAACGTGGAGGGGCGTGCGCTGGAGCCTACGGCGGGACGCGACATGCCCCTGCCGGGGGGCCAGAACGTCTACGCCGACCCTGAAGGGATGCGGCTGTTCGCCTCCGTGGCCGGGCACGTGGTCATTCACGGCAACCGGGTAAGCGTCCTCCCCGTCTTTGAGATCAAGGGCAACGTGGATTACTCCACCGGCGACGTTCACTTCGTCGGCACCGTGGTGGTGCGGGGAAACGTCACCTCTGGTTTCACGGTAGAGGCGGAGGAGGACATCGAGGTCCACGGCTACGTGGACGCCGGCTTTCTGCAGGCCGGGGGAAACATACACGTCCGCAGCGGCATCCAGGGCGCGGGGCGGGGCTCCGTCAAAGCCGCGGGCAATATCTCCGCCCGCTACGTGGAGAACGCCGTGGTGGAGGCGGGTGGGGACGTCCTGGTCTCGGACGCCATCATGCACAGCCGGGTGAGCGCCGGCGGCAAGGTGGCCGTGACCGGCAACAGGGGCCTGATCGTGGGCGGCACCGTGCGAGCCGATCAGGAGGTCTCTGCGGCGGTCATTGGGGCCAACCTGGCCACCGCCACGGAGGTCGAGGTGGGGGCCAATCCGGCCCTGCGCGACGAATTGCGGTCGACGCAGGCCGCCCTGGTGCAGACGGAGCAATCGCTGGAGCGGGCGACCTCGGCCACGCGCATGTTAAAGGAACTGGAGCAGCGCGGCGAGCCGCTCCCCGTCGAGAAGAAGGAAGCCCTGCTCAAGTTGGTGCGCAGCACCTACCACCTGATGGGCGAGCGGGAGACCCTCACCCAGCGGCTGCTCAAGTTGGAAGAGGAACTGGAGGCCCGCAAGAGCGGTCGGGTGCGCGTGACGGACACCATCCACCCCGGCGTCAAGGTGACCATCGGCAGGTCCTCGTACTTCGTGTATGACCCGTTAACCCATACCCGGCTGGTGCTGAACGAGGCCGGCGACGTGGTGCTGGCAACGCTCTAGCCGGTCCTCTCCGCCAAGGAGGTCGGCCCGATGTCCATCCGCTCCGTAGATCTGCAGACCCTCTACCCCAAGGTTCAGGAGGCAGGCCGCCTCCAGCAGGCCCGGGACGAGTCTGTCCAGGCGGCCCAGCAGCAGTTTGCCAGTCAGCTGGCCGGCAAGGTGGAGCGCGAGGCCGGCCAGGTTCAACAGACCCCACAGACCCGTGGCTCCCGCGTCGGGGATGAGGGCGGACAGGGTGCCGCCGGGCAGCAGGCGGAGGGCGAAGAACGCCCGCGGGAGGAGGAGGCGGAGGCGCAGGAGCCGGCCGCCCCCCACGCCCTTCCCGGCGAACCGGGCCAGAAGCTGGATCTCAAGGCCTGATGGCAGCCGCGGCAAGCACAGCCGGTCCCGGGACCGGTCTTTTGGCAGGAGGAATCGCATGATCTGGAAGTACCTTCTCGCCGCCCTGGCCGGCGGCCTGGCGGCCTGGCTGTGGCAGGCCCGCCGCTATGTGGTCCTCCGCCTGCCACGACCCGCACGGACGCTCTCCACCACAGGGGGCGAGGAGTTCGAGACGCTGGTCGAAGACCTGGTCACCGCTGCGGAGCAGCTGATGGACGACCTGGACCAGCGGCAGCGCGAGATGCAGGTCCTGCTGCAGGAGGCGGACGAGCGCATCGCCAGCCTGCGGCAAGGGCAGGACACGGCTGGCCCGGCGGCCGTCGGGTCGGCCCCTTCGGAGGAGACCATCCAGGCGGCGGCGGCCCTGGTGGCGGCGGCCCGCCTGGGACAGGCGGCCTGGAGCGCTGGACCCCAGTCCGTCGGAGTGGAGGCCGCCGATCCGGTTCCGGCCGCCTCGTCGGGAAAGCCCCGCGCCGCCAGGACGAAGAGCAGCTCGGGCAAGACCACCCGTTCCACCAAGGCCACAGGCACCCGGGCCAAGGCCAAGAGCACAGGCGGTGGAACCGCTCGCTCCGCGGCCAAGAAGGCGGCCCCCCGGGCGGACGCGCCAACGGCGGCGAAGACGGAGTTGCGTCATCAGGATGTCCTGAACCTGGCGCAGCGCGGCCTGGGCCCGACGGAAATAGCGCGGCTGACCGGCCGCACCACTGGCGAGGTGCAGCTTATCCTGGGCCTCAACCGCAACCTTCACTAGGGACTGACTCACATCCCGATCTGTTTCCCGTGGGCCTGTCCGTTCCAGGAATATCCCTGGAGATTGCTGCCATACTATGGAGCAATAACCAGGGAGGGGATAGACGTGGCGAGAAGCCGTTTGGAGCGCCGCCGGGCAGAAGCAATACGTCCCGGCCGCGCTTTTCTGTGGGGCGCCGGCGTGGGCCTTCTGGTCTCCGCCAGCCTGGTGCTGGCGCTGGCCGGCGTGGTGGCGCAGCGCGGCCTGCAGGTAGTGCTGTCGGCGGACGAAATGGCCCAGGTCGTTCGGACCCAGGTGACCCGTCAGGTCGAGGCCGATTTCCCTGCCATGATGGCCCAGGTCAAGGCTGACGCCGCCGCCCAGATCAAGACTCAGATGAAGAACAAGATCGACGGCGGCGCCGTACGCATCTCCGATGTGGTGGTGCCGCTGCCGCCGGAGGTCCTGAGCCAGTTCCAGGGCCGCCTGGAGAGCATCGTCCAGTCATCCATTGCCAGCGCCCTGGACGGCATGGACGTTCACAAGCTGGCCACGGCCTACGGCGACCGTGCCCAGGCTATGGTCAAGGCGTCACTGCGCCAGCAGCTGGACGGCAAGACTTTCTTCTACTCGCCGGTCAGCTGGGTCTCCATTCCGGTGACCCTGCGCGTGCAGTAGCCGGAGTGCCGTTATGTTAGAATGAAGAAGCGTCTGGTGTGCCGTCTTCGCCGGAGTCTGCCGCCCGACCCGAGATGCGAACTCAGGTTTGACGGCATTTGGCGCAAATGGTACACTGTATTGCGGTTATCTAGTCCACACCCGGCCAAGGCCAGCTGGCGGTGTCCCCTACAGGGGATTCCAGCGGCCGATGCGGTTCGGGGAGGTCCCACAGCCGGATCCGGGAGAAGGGCCGGCGCGGGAGTCAAACCAGGGGAGGGGGTGAAACACCCATGTCCGTTATCTCTATGAAGCAGCTCCTCGAGGCGGGCGTCCACTTCGGGCATCAGACCCGGCGCTGGAACCCCAAGATGAAGGAGTAC
Source organism: uncultured Bacillota bacterium (assembly GCA_937868875.1). Taxonomy (GTDB): domain Bacteria; phylum Bacillota; class Sulfobacillia; order JAMDAP01; family JAMDAP01; genus JAMDAP01. The sequence continues at coordinate 17,612 of CALMNP010000096.1, forward strand.
ATCTTCACCGAACGGAACGGCATCTACATCATCGACCTGCAGAAGACGGTGAAGATGGTGGAGCAGGCGTACAACAACGTCCGCCAGCTCTCCTTCGACGGAGGCAAGGTCCTCTTCGTCGGCACCAAGAAGCAGGCGCAGGATGCCGTGAAGGAAGAAGCCGAACGTTGCGGCATGTACTACGTCAACCAGCGCTGGCTGGGCGGCATGCTGACCAACTTTGAGACCATCCGCAAGCGGATCGACCGGCTGACCAGGCTCGAGCTGATGGAGCAGGACGGTTCGCTTGATCGCCTTCCCAAGAAGGAAGTCGCGAAGCTGATGGGCGAGAAGGAGAAGCTGGAGAAGTTCCTCGGCGGCATCAAGGGCATGAAGGAACTTCCGGGCGCTCTGTTCGTCATCGACCCGCGCAAGGAGCACATCGCCGTGCAAGAGGCGCGCCGGCTCAAGATCCCGATTGTCGCCATCGTTGACACCAACTGCGATCCGGACGAGATCGATTGGATCATTCCCGGTAACGACGACGCCATCCGCGCCGTCAAGCTCCTCACCGGCAAGATGGCCGATGCGGTTCTGGAAGGCCGTCAAGGGGTCCAGGTAGTGGCCCAGTAAGCGGTGCGGGTGGGGCCCTAGGCCCCACCCGTTTTCTGTATCTATGCTCGCACCTGTTGAGGAGGCGTTTTCGTGGCTGAGATTTCGGCCGCCCTGGTCAAGGAGCTGCGTGAAAAGACCGGCGCAGGCATGATGGACTGCAAGAAAGCACTGGCTCAGGCAAACGGCGACATGGACAAGGCCGTCGACCTGCTTCGGGAGAAGGGCCTGGCCGCTGCCGCCAAGAAGGCGGGGCGCGTCGCCTCGGAAGGCATTGTCGACAGCTACATCCATGGCGGCGGACGCGTGGGCGTCCTGGTGGAGGTCAATTGCGAGACCGACTTCGTGGCCCGCAATGAGGATTTCCGGGCCTTCGTTCACGACGTCGCCCTGCAGATCGCGGCCCTGAAGCCCCAGTACGTCAGCAAGGAAGAGGTTCCAACCGAGATCATCGAGCACGAGCGGGAGGTCCTCAAGGCGCAGGCCCTGGGCGAAGGCAAGCCCGCCCACATTGTGGACAAGATGGTGGAGGGCCGCCTGGAGAAGTTCTACAAGGAAGTGTGCCTCCTGGAGCAGCCCTTTGTGAAGGACCAGGACACCACCCTTGGCAAGATCCTCAACGAGCTGGTCGCCAAGATCGGCGAGAAGATTGCAGTTCGCCGGTTCGTCCGCTATGAGATGGGCGAGGGCCTGGAGAAGCGCTCCGATGACTTCGCAGCTGAAGTCGCCGGCATGACCAAGTAAGACGAGCGGCGAGGGAACACGCAAGTGTTCCCTTTTCCGGCTGGAGCTGGGGCCCCCTGGCCCCCGGCCCGACCCAGGGCAGGATTTGGGTTCAGCGGCGCGAATAGGTTTGGAGGAATGAACGTGTCAGAGCCAGTCTATAAGCGAGTCGTGCTCAAGCTATCCGGCGAGGCCCTGGCAGGAGACCACAAGTTCGGCATCGACCCGGACGTGGTTGACGCCATCGCCCGTCAGATCCGGGAAATCCGGGATCTGGGGGTGGACATCGCCGTCGTTGTGGGCGGGGGCAACATCTGGCGCGGCCGGGCCGGCTACTCCAAGGGGATGGACCGGGCCACCGCGGACTACATGGGGATGCTGGCCACCGTTATGAACGCCCTGGCCCTGCAGGACGCCATCGAGCACCATGGGGTCGCCACTCGCGTACAGACGGCCATCGAGATGCGGGCCATCGCCGAGCCCTACATCCGCCGCCGGGCAATTCGTCACCTGGACAAGGGGCGGGTCGTCATCTTCGCGGCGGGCACGGGCAATCCCTACTTTACCACCGACACCACCGCCGCCTTGCGGGCGGCTGAAATTGAAGCGGACGCCATCCTGATGGCCAAACAGGGCACGGACGGCGTCTACGACAGCGACCCCCGCACCAACCCCGAGGCCAGCCGCTTTGATCGCATCGGGTACCTGGATGTGCTGAACCTGGGCCTGGACGTCATGGACTCCACGGCGGCCTCGCTCTGCATGGACAACGGGATCCCCATCGTCGTCTTCGACATGAACGTGTACGGCAACATCAGGCGGGTCATCCTGGGCGAAAATATCGGCACAGTTGTGGGGGGAGAGGGCAATGGTCAAAGACGTGATTAAGCAGGTCGAGGAGAAGATGAAGAAGACCAGCGAGCTCTTTCGCAGGGAGCTGTCCCAGCTCAAGGCTGGGCGCGCCACGCCGGCCCTGCTGGATCGGGTGATGGTCGACTACTACGGCACGCCCACGCCGGTCAACCAAGTGGCGAACATCGCCGCGCCCGAGCCGCGGCTCCTGACCATCCAGCCCTGGGACAAGTCCGTCGTTCCCGCCATTGAGAAGGCCATCCTCAAGTCCGAACTGGGCCTCACCCCGTCCAGCGACGGCGCCCTGATCCGCCTGGCCATTCCGCAGCTGACCGAGGAACGGCGCAAGGACCTGGTCAAGCAGGTTCACAAGCAGGCGGAGGAGCAGCGCGTGGCCATCCGCAACGAGCGTCGGGACGGCAACGAGCGGATCAAGGCGCTGGAGAAGAAGAAGGAAGTTACCGAGGACGAGGCCAAGCGGGCCGAGGCCGATATCCAGAAGCTCACCGACCAGTACATCAAGGAGATCGACCACATCGTTCACTTGAAGGAAAAGGAGATCATGGAGGTTTGAGCGCCCCCTCGGTGCTGGCTCTGCCCGTCGGTGAGGCCAGGTCGATTCTGGCCGCTGCCGGCGTGGAGGATGTCGTTGTGCTCACCGCCCGCCCCTTCCGGGCGGGCGCCGCCACCGGACCGCTGCCGGACCCGTCTGCACTGGACGTGTGGCGGGTCATCCGCCAGCGCGACCTGGCCCCCGGTCGCGTGGAGCTGCTGGCCAGCCCTTTGATGCGCACGGCCCCATGACCGGCCGCGAGGAGCTTGATGGCCATCGGCCCCTCCGCGGCCTCTTTTGTTGAATATCACGGAGGTACGCAGTTGAACGGCAAAACCACCCTGGCCCGCCTGCTGAGGCCCCTGCTCCGCCGGGAGCGGTCCGGGGAGACGGTCCCGGACCTGTCCCGGCTGCCCCGGCACATCGCCGTCATCATGGACGGCAACGGCCGGTGGGCCACCAAGCGGGGGCTGCCTCGCGTGGCCGGCCACCGGGCCGGCGTCGAGGCGCTGCGGGGCGTCATCAAGACCTGCAGCCGGCTGGGCATCGAGGTTCTGACCCTCTACGCCTTCTCCACGGAGAACTGGAAGCGGCCACCCCAGGAGGTGGACGCCCTGATGAAGCTGCTGGTGGAGTACCTCCGGGCCGAGATCGACGAACTGCACCACAACGGGGTGCGCATCCAGGCCATCGGCCGGGTGCAGGAGCTGCCCGCGTTCGACCGTGAGGAAATCGCCCGGGCCGAGGCGTTGACGCGCGACAACACCGGGTTGAAGGTCAACCTGGCTTTGAACTACGGCGGCCGCCTGGAAGTGACCGACGCCGTTCGGGCCATCGCCGAGCAGGTGAAGGCCGGGCGTCTGAGGCCCGGAGACATCACCCAGGAGCTGGTGGCCGACCACCTGTACACGGCCGGGAGCCCTGACCCGGACCTGATCATTCGCACCGGCGGCGAGAGTCGCCTGAGCAACTTTCTCCTCTGGCAGGCGGCCTACTCGGAGCTGTGGGTGACGCCCACGTACTGGCCGGACTTCGGGCGGAAGCAACTGTACCAGGCCTTGTCCGATTACGCCGCCCGCGAGCGGCGGTTCGGCGGCATCAAGTCGAGGTGAGACCGTGCTTCGCACCCGCTTCATCACAGGCGTAGTCTTCGGTGTCGTGCTGCTGGGGGCCCTGTATCTGGGGGGGCTGGTCTGGGCCTGGCTGGTGATCCTCCTGGCGGCGGCGGTCTTCGCCGAGTACCTGCGCCTGTGGCGGACCGCCGGGCTGACTATGGCCCCGGCCCTGACCGTGGTGGGCTACCTGGCCACGATGGCCTGGCCCCTGGCGGCCTGGCTTCAGGCCGGGGCAACCGGCCCCGGCGCCGGCCCCGGCGGCCCCTACATGGGGCTGGTTCTGGCCCTGGTAGTCCTGGCAAGCCTCACGGCTCTGGTGCTCACCTACCCGGCCAGCGGCGCCGGCGGCGGCCTGGTGGTCATCGCCGGCTCCGTCTACGTGGGCTGGGCCCTGGCCCATCTGACTCTGCTGCGCCTGTCCGGCCCCCAGGGACTGTGGCGGGCCCTTCTGGTCTTCGCCGGGGTCTGGGCTACGGACACTCTGGCGTACTCTATTGGGAGCCTCCTCGGCCGCCACAAGCTCAAGCCGTCGCTGAGCCCCGGTAAGAGCGTGGAGGGCGGCGTGGGCGGTCTCCTGGGCGGCGTCCTGGCCGCCTGGCTGGTGGGCATTCCGCTGGGGCTGCCGG
>CALMNP010000097.1 GCA_937868875.1 uncultured Bacillota bacterium
AGCCCGGAACTTGTCACCGGGGTTTCGCGTCAACAACGTCGGATACTACATGACCCGAGGTGATTTGGGCGTGAGCAGTGCCGGAAAGAGGGCCCGTTACCGCATACACTGGCCGCGCCTCATGATGGTGGCCGGCCTGGTGGCGCTGGGGGCGGGGCTGTTGATGAGCGCCGCCTTCTATGGCTTCTTCCGGTTCGGCTCTTACGAGGAAGTGGCGGCGACCACGCCGCAGGACACTGGTGGCCTGACGGCGCCCAAGGACGACGAGTCGGACCACCGCCAGACCATCCTGGTCCTTGGTGTCGACGCCGAGGGCGGCCGTTCCGACACCATGATTCTCTTCACCGTCGACAGGGACCGCAGCCGCGTCAGTGCCCTGTGGATCCCCCGCGATACCCGCGCTCTCATTCCCGGCAAGAGCCAGGAGGGTGTTCCCTACGGCTGGGATAAGATCAACGCCGCCAACGCCTACTGGACGGAAGACATGAATGGCCACGAGCGGGCCATGCAGGCGGTTTCCAACCTGCTTGGCGTCCGGGTGGACGACTTCGTACAGATTCGCCTTTCCGACTTTGAGCGCATTGTGGACGCCCTGGGCGGCGTTGACCTCAACGTCCCCTTCAACATGGACTACGATGACCCGACTCAGAACTTTCACGTACACCTGAAGAAGGGCTTTCAGCACCTGAACGGCGCCCAGGCCCTGGGTTTCGTGCGCTGGCGCCACAACAACGACGAGTCCATCGCCTATCAGCAGGGCGATGTAGGGCGCATCAGCACCCAGCAGCAGTTCGCCACCGCCCTGCTGAAGGAGATGTTTCAGACCAAAACCATCGCCAGACTGCCCTCACTGGTGCCGCAGCTGTCCCGAGGCATCAGAACCAGCCTGGACCTGGGCACCATGCTGGATCTGGCCCGTCGCGTCCAGGACGTCAACCCGTCGACGGACGTGGTCAAGGCCTCGCTGCCCGGCCACGATTCCTACATCCACGGCGGTTCCTACTGGGTCGTGGACCAGGAACAGGCCCGGCAGGTCGTGGACTGGGTGGTTCGGGGCAAGGAGAAGCCTGCCTTCGTCGACGCTGTCGAAGTGGGGCCGGGGGCCATCAGCGTGACGCCTCCCAAGCCGGCTCCCGGGGCCGGCGACGCCTCGGCCCCCCAACCGGGCCAGACGCCTGGCAGCAAGACCGGTGGCACCGGAACGGCCTCTCCTTCGTCCCCCGACCGCCACACGGGCAGCGGCTCGACTCAGAACCCGACCACCGGCACCCATACCACTGCACCGTCCGGCGGCGGCACCGTGGACGCGGGCGGTGACGCCCTCCTGAACCCGTAGGCTTCGCCTGAACCGAACGCGCCCCAGCCGGCAGGGAAACGGACAGGGCCGCCGAATACTGCGCCTATTGTGCCGTGATGTTTCCCCTGGGGGTGGGCCGGATTCCTCGACGTGCCGTTGGGTTGGTTATCCTGGCGCTGCTTCTGGCGGCGTCTCTTCTTACGGGATGTGCCCGGGGCCCGGCCCCGCTGCCCGCCGTGCCCGCACCGCAGGCGCCGCCGGCCCTGCCTGGGCCTACCCAATCCCCAGCCGGAGCCGCAGTGCTCCCGCCTGCCCCGGTCGATCCGGTGAAGGTTCCTTCGTCCGTCGGCGCGGAGCGCAAGGCGCCGGTGCTGATGTACCACGAGATCGGCGACGGCCAGAACGAGCTTTGGGTGAGCGAAAAGAACTTCGAGGCCCAGCTGGCCTTTCTTGAGGAACGCGGCTACCACAGCGTCACGCTCCCCCAACTTCAGGCGGCTCTGGAGGGACGGGCGGAGCTGCCTTCACACCCCATTGTCCTGACCTTTGACGATGGCTACTCCAGCCACTACAGCACCGCCTACCCGCTGCTCAGGAAGCACGGCTTTTCCGGGGTTTTTTTCGTCTACACCTCAGGCGTCGGTCGCCCGAACAGCGTCACCTGGGACCAATTGCGGGAGATGCAGGCGGCCGGCATGGAAATCGAGTCGCACACCGTCCACCATGTGGATCTGGCTGTGGCGTCGGCCCACCCCGACCGGCTGTGGCGCGAATTGGCGGATTCCCGCAGCACGCTGCAGGCGGAACTGGGGGCCCCCGTCGAATACCTCTGCTACCCGGCCGGCCGGTACAATGCCAAGGTCCTGGAGGCAGCGCGTCGGGTCGGCTACCTGGCCGCTTTCACCACCAAACCCGGCTGGACCACGTCCGCCCAGGACCCGCTGCAGTGGCGGCGAGTCCGCGTCAATCGCTCCGACACGCTGACCGGCTTCGCCGCCAAGGTGGGGGCGCCCATCACTGGAGCGGTGGCGGAAAAGGCGGCCGGCGGTGGACGCTCCTAGAGTCGGGAAGGTATCGCTTCGGGAGGGGTTTCCATGTCCAGCGCAGTCAAGCGGGCCGTTTTGGGCCCGCTGCTTGCTGCCCTCATAGCAGCTCTGGCCACCGGTTGCGGCGGTTTCGGGACCGGCAGGCCTCAGGAGCCGGCGCCGTCCCCAGCGCCGAGCCCCCCGCCGACTTCGGCGGAACCGGTGGACAGCCGCCCCAAGAGCCCCATCTCCGGGCTTCCTTATGACGCGGACAAGGCGGGACCCCTGGTGGCCGTCATGGTGGAGAACCACAGCGACGCCCGGCCCCAGAGCGGGCTGATCGGGGCGGACCTGGTGTACGAAGCGCTGGCGGAAGGCGGCATCACCCGCTTTATGGCGCTCTACTTTGGCAACCTGCCCAAGGTGGTCGGGCCCATTCGCAGCGCCCGCCCCTATTACGTGTTGCTGGCTCACGAATGGGACGCCATCTACGCCCACGCCGGCGGCGACCCGAAGGACCGCGACCCCATCAAACAATGGGGCGTGGCCGATGCAGACGAGATCTACAACGCAGGCGAGGCTTTCTGGCGCTCCAACGAGCGCAAGATGCCCCACAACCTGTATGCCTCCATTACCAGCCTGCGTGACCACGCCAGCCGGGCCTACCCCCGCCGCAAATTCGCTGCGCCGGCGCGCCGGTGGGAGTTCATCCCCTGGGCTGAGAAATCGGCGCCACAGCTTACTATTCGCTACGCCCCGGACTACGAAGTGACGTACAAATTCAATGAGGAAGGCACCTACAGCCGCTACATGAACGGAAAACTGCATACGGACAAGGAAACGCAGCAGCCGATTCGGGTGTCCAATGTGCTGGTGCAGTACGCCGCCACCAGAGTGGCGTACCCGGACGGCGGCCTGAAGATGGATCTGATCGGTAAGGGGGACGCCCTGTTTCTGATCGGCGGGCGCGTTAGCAAGGGGACCTGGCAGAAGGACGACCTGGCCAGCGCCACCCGTTTCCTGGATGAAGGCGGCAGGCCCATTGCGCTGACGGCGGGCCAGACCTGGATTCAAATCGTCCCCACCGGCACCAAAGTCACCTACGAGGGCGCCGGATCCTGACGCCCAAAGGGCTGGGGAGCCGCCTTTCGGCAGCCGAGGGCTGCTGGTCCGGACAGGCCATTCCATAACGACCAGATGAGGGGAGGTCCTTACGGACCCCCCCTCTCGGATTAGCCCAAAACAGGCCCGGTTTGGTCATTGCCCGTCGTCCTGCGGTCTCCCACAATGAAAGCGAGGAAGCAGATTTGAGCCCAACCCGACTTCGGCTTTGCCACCAGTCGTGGCCCCTTGGCGCCAGAACCTACATCATGGGGATCCTCAACGTCACTCCGGACTCGTTCTCCGACGGCGGGCGCTTCGTGGACCCGCAGGCGGCTCTGCGGCACGCCGAAGAGATGGTTCGGAACGGCGCCGACATCATCGATGTAGGCGGCGAGTCCACGCGTCCGGGCTTCATCCCGGTGACGGCGGAAGAGGAGCTGGCCCGGGTCCTGCCGGTGGTCACCAGCCTGGTGCGAGACCTGGGCGTTCTCGTTTCGGTCGACACCTCGAAGGCGGAGGTAGCCGGGTCTTGCCTGGCGGCCGGCGCGGTGATGATCAACGACGTTCGCGGCCTCCGCCGCGATCCCGCCATTGCCCGCTTCTGCGCCGAGGCCGGCGCTGCCCTGGTGGTGATGCACGACCTGCCGGTCAATGCCGGGGCGGGTCTGATGGACGCCATCCTTCAGGATCTGGCAGAAAGCGTTGCCGTTGCCCGCGAGGCAGGCCTGGAACCGGATCAGATTGTGGTGGACCCGGGCGTGGGGTTCGGCAAGGACGTGGCCGGGAACCTGCAACTGATGCGGGAACTGAGCCGCCTGCAGGAGATGGGCCTGCCCACTCTCCTGGGCACTTCACGCAAGAGCACCATCGGCCGCGTTCTGGACCTTCCGGTGAACGAGAGGGTCGAGGGAACCGCCGCCACCGTCGCCCTGGGGATTGCCGCCGGCGTAGACATCGTCCGGGTGCACGACGTGAAGGAGATGAGCCGCGTCGCTCGCATGGCGGACGCTATAGTCCGGGGGTGGCCGGCCCGGGAATAGCCCAAAGGGGCTAGCCGCGGAGCCTCGAAATCCGTCGACTGAGGTAATATTCGGTCGGAATCGGCTATTTTCATCATGCGCGGCAGGAGTTTCATCCCCTGGGAGCCAATTTCACTCAGCCGTGACCCCGCCCACCCGTTTGTGAACGGATTCACTTCCCACAGTTGGTTGTAAAACTTCTTTCGAATATGGATAACTGCAAGACCACGTGCAAAACCCCAGGCCCTTGAGTCGGAGGGACAGCCATGGCCGGGTTCAGGGAATGGCTCCGGAAGTCACGACTGCTCCAGGGAGTCCACCTTCTGCTGCATTCCCGCCCGCCCGCCGGCGGCCTCAGGTGGGTTCTCATCGTGGTCTTTTCCCTGGCGATGCTGGGCGTGGGAGCCGGCGGCCTGGTCTACAGCGCGAGGCCGGCGTTTTGCGCCAGCTGCCACGAGATGGCTCCGGAGTTCGTCACCTGGCAGTCGTCCGCACACAGCAAGGTGAGCTGCCAGTCCTGTCATATGGAGGCGCAACCCACCAACGTTGCGCACAAGGTCAAAGCCCTGGAGCAGGTCTACCTGCACGTCACAGGCGGCGTCCCCGACAACATCCGCATCAAGGAACCCATCGACAACCGCGCCTGCGAGACCTGCCACAACCGGCAGCGGCAGGTGACGGCCTCCGGCGACCTGAACATCCCCCACGCCAAGCACATTGAAGTGGAAGGCATGGTTTGCGTCGACTGCCACTCCGGCGCCGCCCACGCCAAGATCACGGAGCGCATCCAGCGGGTCTCCTACGCCGCCCCGGCTCTTCTTCAGCAGCTCAAGGGAACCCAGGCGGAGCAGTACCGTCCCGAGATGGCCGCCTGCATCTCCTGTCACCTGCAGAGACAGGCCCCCACCAAGTGTGACGTTTGCCATCGCGAGATCAAGACGCCGGCGAGCCACCAGCAAACGGCGTGGAAGGTGGGGCACGGGCAGGAAGCTATGACTGCCTACAGCCAGTGTCTCTACTGCCACGACATCGCCCTTGGAAGGGCGCCCGCTGGTACGGGCCGGGAGCGGGTGGAGGCGGTTCGGTCGAACGCCTTCTGCACCACCTGCCACACCCAGAGGCCGCCCAATCACGATGCCGACTGGCAGCTGGGGCATCGCAACCCTGCCAAGCTCAGCAAGGCTTCCTGCCTTGTTTGCCACGACCAGGTCAGGTCCTCCCAGAACACAGCCTCCGCCATTCCCGCCTGCCAGGATTGCCACAGCCAGAATCACGGCCCCGAGTGGCGGAAGACGCATCCCGCCGTGGTCAAGCAGGACGGCATGAAAAGCTGCTTCACCTGCCATGAGGCCAAGAACTGCAGCGATTGCCATGAGGCGAACTGGGTAGGAAGGGTGTAGGCAGAGGTGTGAGGCCGCAGAGGCACGTCCCGGCAGCGAAGTTCGGTGCTCACCTGAGGCGAGAAACATGACAGAGGCTTCACAGCACCTACGCGTAACAAAGTCTACACGCCTGCGCCAGCTGGGGATGGTTTTCGGCCTGGCCACAGTCTCTCTCGCACTCCTGGGCGGCGTTACCTGGGCCACTTCCACTCCGGCTTTCTGCAAGTCCTGCCATGAGATGCGGCCTGAATTCTACACCTGGAAGGTGTCTGACCACAGCCAGGTGACCTGCGTCCGGTGCCATATCGGCCCATCGCCCCAGGCCTTCGTCCAGCACAAGCTCGGTGCCCTGAAGCAGATCTACCAGCACGTCACCGGCAAGTATTACCTGCCCATTGAGCTCGCCCAACCGGTGGGCAGCAGCCTCTGCCTGCAGTGCCATTCCGAGCAGTGGGAGAGCGGCGGCAGCGGCGACCTCAAGATCCCGCACGCCAAGCACCTGACGCAGGGGATCAACTGCACCGAGTGTCACGCCGGCGTGGCCCACGGCCGGGTGGCGGAACGGGAGCAGACCATTGACGGGCTGTTTCTCAGTTGGAACGAGACCAAGGCCCGGAGCAACATGGTTCGTTCCTTCCGGCTGCGGGGCATGAAGACCTGCGTGGAGTGCCACGAAACCAGGGGCGTCTCCACCAGTTGCGAGACCTGTCACAAGGAACGCATCCTGCCCGAGACCCACCTGGCCTCCGGCTGGCTTCAGGAGCACGGCAAGCAGGCTTTGACGGATCTCTCCTCCTGCAATCGCTGCCACAGCTACAGTCTGGGCATGGTCCGGGTGAAGGCGGCCAACGCCGCCGCCGAGTACGCCCGCAGCAACGCGTTCTGCAGCAAATGCCACCTGACGCGCCCGGCCGGGCATGACGGCTCAATCATCCCGGCCCACAGCGCCAACCTGCGAGCGGACGGGGTGGAGGGCTGTCGGATCTGCCACGAGACGGCCAAGCCGCGAAAGGTGGCCAACGTCGCCAAGACGTTCTGCAACCAGTGCCACCAGAAGCCGCACCGCAAGCCGCCGGCGACGCACCCGGTGCCCGTGGCGGCGGGCGAGACGCCCACACCCGCCTGCGGCCGCTGCCACCCTCTCTCGACCTGCGGCCGCTGCCATGTCAACCTGGGACGAAGTACCAGCTGAAACGTCAGCCCTTGGTAACTGGAGGAGACAACGCCATGGAGACCACGCCGGGAGCCATTGTCCAGGCGCCCAACCAGCCGCTCCAGAGTCCCGGAACGCCGGGGCGTACGCCCTTCCTGCGGCGTCCTGTGTCAGCCGGCGTGGCGACAGCGCTCATTCTTGCCGCCACCGTCGTTTTCTACCTGCTCTTCAGCGGGATCGGGCAGGCCTTCTTCTGGAACACCTACGACCGGCGAGCGCCGCAGGAGCGAGCCTACGAGGCCGCCTTGAAGCGAGTCAAGGAGAATCCGGACAACGCCGATGCCCAGGTGGCCCTGGGGTGGGCGCTGTTCCAGAAGGGGCAATACAACGAGGCTCTGGCCTCCTACAAGCGGGCCACCGACCTCGATCCCAAGAACTTCAGGGCCCACTACAACCTGGGTCTGGCCTACGCCAAAGTGGAGAAGTGGGAGCGGGCCATGGACCAGTTCGAACGGGCCATTGAGGTCGCCCCCAATAATTTCCTGCCTCACTACGATCTGGGCCTGGCCTACAGGGCGGTGGGCAAGCTGGACGACGCTCTGGCCGAGCTCTCCCTGGCCTATAGGCTCAACCCGGGTAGCGTCGACATCATCTACGCCATGGGCCAGTTGTACGAGCAGCAGGGTAACCGCGAGAGCGCCGTGCAGCAATACCAGGGGGCTCTGTCCCTCGATCCCAACTATGCCAAGGCGGCCGAAGCCCTTCGCCGGCTGGGCCAATCCGCGGCGGCGACCCAGGCAGGTGGAACCAAATGACGGGTAAGGCCACGTGGAGCCGGCTTCTCACCATCATCGCCCTCATCGGCGTGGGCCAGGCCTCGCTTTTCAGTTACTCCTACGTGACCAAGCGCAACCCGGTGCAGGTTCTGCAGAATAACCTGCCTGCCATGGCGGCGCCGGTCGCACCTACGTACCTGTTCAACATCTACGGCGAATGGGGCGAGGGCGCGCTGCTCAAGCCGATGGCGGTGGCCGTCGCCGGGCGGCGGATCTACGTCAGCGACACCGCCAACCAGCGGGTCCAGGTCTTTGACTATGACGGCAAGCCGGTGGGCATGATCGGCCGGCCTGGGCAGGGCAAGGGGCAGTTCCGCTTCCCTTACGGTCTCGCCGTCGATGGGCGGGGACAGGTGTACGTGGCCGACCTGTATAACGGCTCCATCTCCATCTTCACCCGGGACGGGGAGTTCCTGGGGTACTTCGGCGAGAAGGACCCATCTGAGGACCTTCTCAAGGGGCCGGCGGGCCTGGCCCTGGCGGGCGATCGCCTGTATGTGGCGGATGTCCGCAAGAGCCAGGTGCTCGCCTTCTCCCTGGATGGCCGGCTGGTCCGTACCATCGGGGAGAAGGGCAGCGAGCCGGGGCAGCTCCTCTCACCCAATGCGGTGGCGGTGAGCGGCGACCGGGTATACGTGGTGGATACCGGCAACGACCGGGTGGAGGTGTTCTCCACTGAGGGGTCGTTCATCGAGGAATTCAACGGCAGCCCCAACCAGGACGAGAGCCTGCTGGTCAACCCCCGCGGCATCGCCTTCGACGGGCGCGGCGTGCTATATGTGGTCTCCAACCTGACCAACCACATCCACGGCTTTGATCGCGACGGCAAGCCCTACTTCAGCTTCGGCAACGCCGGGGCTGACGACGGGAATTTCTATCTGCCGAACGGCCTCACCGTGGACGACCAGGGTCGCGTCTACGTGACCGACACCGCCAACGGGCGCGTGGTCGTCTACCAGAACTGAAAGTCCGGGGGGATCCCCAGCCCCCTTCGGGCGCTGCCCTTGGGGAAGGACGGCGCCCTGGACCCAACCGTCCGCCTGCCAGGCAAGCGGCAGGCGGAACACCCCAGACCTGTGCGGGAGGAGGTGAAAACATGAACAATCGGGGTTGGTTTCCTACTTTCCTTGGGGAGGAGACAAGAGGGGAAATGAGACGGGTTTTCATTATTTTGATCCTGGCTGCCGTTTTGACGCTGGCCCTGGCGGTCACCGCCATGGCTGCCACGCCGCCGTACATTCCGGCGGACGGCAGCAAGATCCACAGCAACTACCAGAAGAACACGGACGCCTGCGCCGCCTGCCACGCCACTCACACCGGCGTCGGCGCGTCGCTGCTGCAGTGGGCCGACGTCAACGCCACCTGCTTTGCCTGCCATGACGGCACCGTGACCACCACCTATAACGTGGTGGGCGGCCAGATCGGCGGCACTGGGGCGATCACCTCGGGCGGCCTGTTCGGCATCGGCACCGAAACGTACCTGTCCACCCACGGCGTGGCCGCGAGCCTGAAGACCAACTCCGCGCCCGGCGGCGCCAACGGCGCCACGCCGGTGGCGGATGCCTACGGCGACTGGACCATCGACTTCACCTGTGCCGGCTGCCACACGCCGCACGGCCAGGGCGGCAACGCCCGCATCCTGAGCGCCGACCCGAACGGCGTTCAGACCGCCAAGGCTCCGGGGCAGGGCACGAACGCGAAGGAGACCCTGACGGCGACCGACGCGACCTACACGATCTACAAGGCCAGCCAGGGGTATTGGCTCCACGGCTACCCGTACAGCACCAAGACCAAGATCTACGTCAACGGCGTAGCGCAGACCACCGGCTTCACCATCAACTACGAGCTCGGCCAGGTCACCTTCGCCCCCGCGCTCACGGTTTCTGACGTGGTGACCGCGTCCTATGTGCCGGCTCTTCGCGTGACCATGGACGTGGCCAACTTCCTGACGGCTACCGAGACGGTGACCTACAAGAGCGGCATCAACACCTTCTGCGGCGCCTGCCACACCGACTACAACACCCAGAGCGTCATCGACCCCGTCACCGGTAAACCGCATGGGTCGGCTGAGGTGCTGAGCGGGCACTATACCAGCGCCTACCGGCACCAGGTGGGCTACGAGTATGGGGGCTACGCCGGCATCCAGGGCCTGAAGTTCCAGGACAACGGCCTTGGCGTCCAGAAGGTGGTCGTCTGCCTCACTTGCCACGTGGCCCACGGCACGGACCAGGCGTACTGGGTCTCGTCCCTGGCCAACGCGGACAAGAAGGCTGACGGCACCGCTTACTGGACTACGACCACGGCCACAGAGCTGGCCGGATCCTCGGCCCTCAAGCGCAAGCCCAACATGGCCACCTGCGAATCCTGCCACAAGAAGGGCTTCGGCAACAGCTGGGACAGCACTCTCACTCCGGACACCCAGTACAAGTAGCCTGAGAGCCCGAGCAACCTGAACACCTGGGAGGGGGCCAGGGCTGCCTGCAAGCACCCTGGCCCCGCTTCCCCGCGACCCGGCTGTGGATGAACGGGACCGCCGCGGCCAGGGCCCGGAGCCGCAGAGCATGGAAGGTGGTTGACGTGTCCAGCCTGCCCTGGGAAAAGAGAGAGGTTCACCTGCCCCTGGCGCTGGCCGCCATCGCTGCCATGGTGCTGCTGGTGGTGGCCCTTGGCATTCTTGTCGGCGAGCGCTACTTTTGGAATCCCTTCGACCGCCGGCCACAGGCCCAGGTGGATCGGGAGCACTGGGAAGCCGTGTTGAAGCGGGATCCCGGCAACAGCGACGCCTTGTTCCAATTGGGTTGGGCCTATTACCAGCTGGGCCAGGCGGACAAGGCGGAGGCCGCCTACGAGCGGGTTCTCGCCCTGGTTCCGGACCATGTGGGTGCCCGCTACAACCTGGCCATCATCGCCCGTGAACAGGAAAAGCCGGACCAGGCCATCACGCACCTGCAGTGGATCGCGGAGCGCTTTCCGCGCCATGAGCTGGCGCACTACACCCTGGGGCTCACCTACCTGGACCAGAAGCGGTACGCCGACGCCGCCGGGTCCTTTGAAAAGGTGCTGGCACTGAACCGAACCTCGGCGGACGCCCACTATGAACTGGGGTTGGCGTACCGCGGAGAAGGCGACGAAAGCAAGGCCGAGCAGGAGTTCCGCGAGGCCCTCAAATACAACCCGGAGCTGACCGAAGCCCGACAGGCCTTGGAGCGGAGGCAAACGCCATGAAAGTCAAGTTCTCCACCCTGGTCCTTATTCTAATTGGCATCTGGGTGGCAGGCAGCCTCACCTTCGCCGCGCTCTACCTCGCCAGGCGGGGGCCTTCGGGTGCGGAGGCCATCGTTGCGGCGCCCCGCATCCTCACCAACCAGCCTCCCACCTTCTTCGGCAACCTCAAGGCGCCGCCTGACGTCGCTCTATCCGGCCCCCTGGCCGTGGATGCGGCGACCGACGGCCGGGTCTACGTGGCAGACTCCGGGAACAGCCAGATCAAGGTCTTCGACCGCGATGGCAACTACTCGGCCAGCTTCGGACGGCGCGGGTCAGGCCAGGGGGAACTGGAATACCCCTCCGGCCTGCGCGTCAAGGACGGCCGCGTCTATGTAGCGGATTTCAAGAACAACCGGGTGGCCGTTTTCAGCACGGAAGGGCAGTTCATCCTGAACCTCACGCAGGGCCGGGGCAAGGAGCCCCTCGCCCCCCTGGCGATCGATGTGGATGACGAGGGAGCGGTGTACATCGCGGACCGGTCGCACCGCGTCATCGTCTTGGACCGTCAGGGCCGGTTCGTGCGGGCCTTCGGCAAGGGCGGCGCCGAGGACGGGCAGCTGGCTTATCCCAACGGCATTCTCTTGACCCGGGACCGCGTCTACGTCAGCGACTCGGGCAACGGCCGGGTGCAGGTCTTTGACCGCAGCGGTCAGTTCCTGTCCAAATTGGAGGGCTTCGTCAACCCCCGCGGTCTGGCCGCGGACAGTCGCGGCCGCCTGTATGTGGTCGACACGCTGACGCACAGCGTGACCGTCTTCTCCCGCGAGGGAACCCGGCTGTTCAGCTTCGGCACGAGGGGAACGGAGGGCGGCCAGTTCAACTTCCCCAACGGGATCGCCATTGACGGGGCGGACCACATCTTTGTCACCGATCGGGAGAACAACCGCGTCTGCGTCTGGCGCTATTAGCCGGGAGATAGACGTCCCAGCCAACAATGACGACTATGCAGCGAGGAGGAATCAGCCATGAGGAACAGCAGGTGGGCTGTCTGGCTGGCGGTGGCGTTCAGCCTGGTGGTCTTGATCAGCCCGGTCACCGTCTATGCGGCTCCGCCGACGGACCTTCGACTGGCCACGTCCAGCGGCAAGGTAATCGCCAGCTTTACCGGTGCGCCTGGCACCACGTACTCCATCTGGCGCAGCACGGGCTCGGTCGCATTCGCCAAGCTTTCCTCGTACACCACGGGCGCCGCAGGCGCATCCGGCACCGCCGTGGCGGGGTGGACCGAGGACCCCATCGGCAAGGCCGTGACCTATACCGATACCACGGTCCAGGACTACATGGACTATTACTACTACATCCAGAACGACACCGACGCGCCAGCCACCCTGTCCTACACGCTGCCGGCCTTTCCGCCCACCCAGACGGCCCACGGAAGCTACACCCAGGACACCGACCGCTGCGCCGGCTGCCACAGCACCCACTCTGCCCAGGGCAGCAAGCTGCTGCGGGAGGCCACCGTCGACGCCACTTGCAAGACCTGCCACAACGGCACGGGCAGCAAGTACAACGTGGCTGACGGCACGGTGCTGGTGCCCAACGGAGCCGGCGCCACCGTGGCCAAGAACGCACCGGCCGGCCCCTTTGGCGCGCAGGACGGCTACGTCTACTCGGGAACCAAGCCGGTGACCAGCCAGCACCAGGTGGGCGCCAAGGCCATCAACAGGGCGCCCGGCGGCAACTACCAGGGCACCGGCCCGGGCTGGACCGACGTGCTGACCTGCGGCTCCTGCCATGACCCACACGGGTCCAGCCACAACTACCGTCTGCTTCGCGGCGCCCTCCTCGACTCGCCGGCCATTCAGGTGACCGCCTACGCCGGCACGGTGGTGGCTGGAGATGAGACGGCGCGCTACCAGGCGGGCATGAACACCTTCTGCGCCGCCTGCCACAAGGACTTCAACGTCGGCCCAGGCAGCGGAAGCACCGCTCCGGCCGAAACCTACACCACGACGGCGGGCAGCTACCGGCACGCCGTGGGAGTGGCCCCCTCCACCAAGAGCCTGACCACTGCCTTCCCCCTGGAGGGGCCGGCCGGCAACAACACCGACCTGGTCTTCTGCCTCACCTGCCACCGGGGCCACGGCACCACCGCCACCGGGCCCAGCCAGTCCGCCTACGACCAGAACGGCGACAGCGTGGTGAACGGTCTGGACAGCACCACCGCGATCAAACGCGCCGACAACATGACCATCTGCCAGGACTGCCATAAGAAGTAGCAGCTTACGCACACAGAAGAGGGAGGTGAAGGGGTGATGGGAACGACCAGCTCGGGCCGCCTCCTGGCCGCCATAGGCCGGATGCGGCAGGCCCTGATGAGCCTTCGAGCGGTGGCGGCCCGCACCCGCTTCCCCGGAGGGATGAATCGCAGGCGCTGGCTGGCCGGCGCCGCGGCCCTGTCTCTGGCTGTGGCCCTGGTGATCGTGTGGGCTACCCGCACCGTGGCCGTGGACGTGCTGGGGGGTGACGGGGGATTTGAGAACCCGGGCTACGCCAACTGGAGCCAGGTGAACCAGAGCAACGCCGTCTTTGCCCAGGACGGCACCGACAAGGCGGGTGGAAGCTACTCCGCCCGCGTCTCCGGCGCGGCGCCGGGAGCCGGTGTGGCGGTTCGAGGCGCCCTCACGCACACCTTCACACCCAGCAACTACGTGCAGTCGATCTCCCTGCAGGTGTCGTATAAGAAGGCCTTCGTGGCGGCGGCTCCCGCCGCCTTCGACCTCTATTACGAGATCTGGAATGCCGCCGGCACAACGCAGCTCACCGCGGGACGGGGCTACATCGACCGTGGCGCCGGGGCAGTCGCCTGGACGACCCCCCAGGCCCTTCCCATTGCCCTGTTGGGGCAGCTCGCGCCAGGGACGGCGTATACTCTTTACCTCGGCCTCGACGCCGTAACGGGCAGCGACCCGAGCGCCAACGTGAGCGCTTGGTTTGATCAGGTGAGCCTGGAGGTCGTCTACGACACCCAGCCGCCCGCCGTGGCCATCACGGCCGGGCCGGCGGAGGGCGGGTACACCAACAATCTATCCCCGACCTTCACCTGGACCGCCACGGACAACGTCTCTCCCGCCGCCGCCCTTCAGAACAGTTACTCCATCGATGGCGGCGTCACCTGGACGGCGGCCGGCTCCAGCACCAGCGCCACACCGACCTATGCCGGCGAGGGGCCCCACACCTTCCAGGTCAAGTCGCGAGACGAGGCCGGCAACGAAAGCCAGCCCACGACCAGGCACTTCACCATCGACCGGGTACCGCCGACCGTGACCATCACCAGCGGACCAGCGCCCGGCGCCACCGTGGGCTCCCTCAGCGTCACCTTCGCCTGGAGCGGCAGCGACGACTACGCCCCGGCCGGCAGCCTGACCTATGCCTATTCCACCGACGGCGGCGCCGCCTGGACGCCGGCGGGGGGCGCCACGTCGGCCACGGTGACCTTCAGCGAGGGGACCGGCCGCACCTTTTCGGTTCGGGCCTCGGACCCGGCAGGCAATACCGGCAACCCCGAGATCCGGACCTTCAACGTGGACATCACCGGCCCGAGCGTCAGCTTCACCGGCGGCCCGGGGGAGGGCAGCTTCACCAGTGTGCGGCGGCCGACCTTCTCCTGGTCCGGCCTGGATAACCAGGCCGCCGCCGCGAGCCTTCTGTACCGCAGCTCCACCGACGGCGGCGCGACCTGGTCCGCCTACGGCACGGCGACCTCGGCCACCCCGGCCCAGGACTACCCGGAAGGAGCCGTCACCTTCTCCGTCCAGGGCAAGGATCCGACCGGGAACCAGGGGCTGGTGGCGACCCTGCACTTCACGGTGGACGCCACGCCCCCGCCCATCTCCGCCGTGACCACCACCCCCGACATCACTGCGGCGGCGGTGGCCTGGTCCACGGCCGGAGACCCCGCCACGGCCGTGGTCCGCTACGGTTCAACGCCCGGCGTCTACAGCGCCCAGGTCAGCGACGCAACGGTCGCCGAGTCGCACCGCCTGACCCTGACCGGCCTGGCTCCCAACACTGCCTATTACTACGCCATCGAGGCCACAGACCGGGCCGGGAACGTCACCACGCTGGCGGAGAAGTCCTTTGCCACGCTGCCGGATAATGTTCCCCCCGACACCACCGTCACCGCCGGCCCGGCCAACGGCTCCTACCAGAGGAACCGCTCCCTCACCTTCAGCTTCAGCGGCTCGGACAACTGGACGGTCACCGCCAACCTGCAGTACAGCTACTCCATCGACGGCGGTGCCACCTGGAGCGTAACGAGCCCCGGCACCAGCGCCATCGTGCAGTATCAAGCCGACGGCGTCAACCAGACCTTCCAGGTTCGCGCCCGGGACGAGGCGGGCAACATCGACCCGACGCCGGCCGTCCGCACCTTCACCGTGGACGAGACGCCACCGGCCCTGACCATGACCGGGGGCCCCGGCGACGGTTCCTACGTGACCACCGCCACTCCTACCTTCACCTGGACCGCCACGGACAACATCGCCGACATCCAGAACCTGCAGTTCGCCACCTCCCTCGACGGAGGAGCTACCTGGGGGCCCTGGGGGAGCGCCAACACCGCCTCGCCCACCCTGGCGGAGGGCGCGGGCCGGAGCTTTGCGGTCAAGGCCAGGGACCTGGCGGGCAACGAGAGCACAGCGGTGACGCGGACCTTCACCGTGGACGCCACGCCGCCCGCGGTGGCCATTACGGCTGGGCCGGCGGAAGGATCCCTGACCAACGTCCCGAGCCAGACCCTCACCTGGACCGGGAGCGACAACCTGACTCCGGGCTCCGGCCTGCAGTTCAGCTACTCCACTGACGGCGGCGCCACCTGGAGCCCCTACGCACCCAGCACCTCCGCCACCGTCACCTACAGTGACGGCGCGGGGCGTTCCTTCCGCGCCAAGGCGCGGGACCAGGCCGGCAACGAGGGGGCGCCGGCGATCCGCACCTTCAGCCTCGACAGCACGCCTCCGGTGGTGGGCGGGCTGGTGAGCACGCCGGCGCGGACGACCCTCACCCTCGCCTGGAACACGCCCGGGGATCCCTCCACGGCAGTGGTGCGCTACGGCACCACCCCGGGCGCCTACACCGCCACCGCGAACGACCCGATTTCACAGGAAAACCACACCGTGGTGCTGTCCGGCCTGTCACCGGGGGTCCGCTACTACTACCTTATCGAGTCAACCGATCGGGCCGGGAACCCGTCCACCACACCGGAGTACAGCGCCGCCACCGATGCCGACACGCCCCACGTCATCGCCACCCTGCCGGACTCGGGGGACGGCGGAGTGGGCACGGGAGTCAAGATCAAGGTCACCTTCGACGTGGACATGGACGCCACTACACTCAACCCGTCCGGCATTCAGGTGACCGACGCCCAGACCGGGACGGCCGTCGCCTTCTCCACCATCGTCTATGAAGCTGCGACGAGGTCGGCCATCCTGACGCCGGCGTCCCCCCTGGCCCCCGGCGCCACCTACAACGGCATGGTCACCAGCGCCGTGCGGAGCGCCACAGGCACCCCCATGCCGGCCAACTACAGTTGGTCTTTCACCACAGGCACCGCCAGCACCGCCACGCCCCACGGCAACTTCAACACCAACACCAACGCCTGCAAGAGCTGCCACAACACCCACTCCGGTCTGACGACGGCCTTGCTCAACAAGGCCGACATCACCACCGTCTGCTTCACTTGCCACGACGGCACGGGCAGCTCCCGCGACGTCAAGGGACAGTTCACGGGCGCCGGGACCGGCGGGTCGCTGCACCCGGTGAAAAACCTGCCGGTGGTCAGCAAGTCTCTCCTCAACTGCAGCGACTGCCACAACCCGCATGGCGACGCCCAGCAAAGCGGTTCGCTGTATCCCGACCTGCTCCGCGTCTCGCTCGCCGGCGGCGGCTACGCCTACAGCGGCAACACCTTCTGCCTGGCCTGCCACGGCCCGGCGGACCGCGGCTTCAGTCCCACCTACTACGGGTTGACTGCCGGTGATCACTCCAGCAGCAGCGCCGTTCACTACCAGAACTTCGCGCCGCTGATTCCGTCTTCGGGAACCGGCATCACCTGCGTCTCCTGCCATCAGAGCCACGCCGCCCCCAACCCGGGCCTGCTCAAGGCCGGCGAGGAGAACGCCTGCCTGGCCTGCCACAACAATCCGGCCAACTCCCAGTCCGGGCGCAACATCCAGGACGAGTTCACCAGTGCCGCGAAGAAGAGCCGCCATGATATCTACAGTCTGACCGGGGCCAAGGTGGAGTGCTCCAGCTGCCACGGCCCGCACACGGTGGCCAAGGCTCAGTTGGCCGCCGGCACAGGTACGTCCGAGGTGAGCAACCCGGCCAACACCAAGCAGGATATGGCGGCGGCCACCACCGCCACGACGGCGGCAGGACGGTACACCGACTTTTGCCTGTCCTGCCACAACGGCAGCCCGCCGCAACAGAGGGCGGACGCCGCGATGCGGGTTCCCTACTCCGTTGCCTTTCAAGCCAGGAACCTGACCACCAACGCCGGCGGCGGCGGCGCAGACACGGCGCAGCGAGGCTGGAACAAGTCCACCTACAAGTCGTCCGCGCACTACCTGGCCGGGCTTGGGTGCAATGATTGCCACACCTCCCACAGCGCGCCCTACGATAACCTGGTGAGCCGGCCCGAGGACACTGACACATCGGGGGCGGCCGGCGTCTGTGGCAAGTGTCACTCCGGCAGCCCGCCGACGCAGTTCGCCACGGCGCCCAACCTCTGGCCGGACCTCACCCGAACGGGCAGCCCCTCCCCGGACCGATACCGTCATCCAACCCTGTACATCTCTGGCCAGCACAGCGACACCGAGGACTACAGCACCCTCAAGACGCAGGGCAAGCGCCACGCGGAGTGCCTGGACTGCCATGACCCGCACAACGAGCAGGCGGGCGCCGCCGCCCCGCCCAGCCCGCCTGGGCCCCTCCGCAATGTCAGCGGCGCCGCCGTGGACTACGGCGCGGTCACCTGGGGCCAGTGGAACCCGGCCGCAGGGACTCCGACTTTCCGCGTCGTGAACCCCATCAGCAACCAGTTTGAGCTTTGCTTCAAGTGCCACACCTACTACTCGTTCCAGAGCACTCCGCCTCAGCCCGCAGGCGGCATTACGGAGACGGATGTGGCGCGGGAATTCAATCCCAACAACCCCTCCTACCACGCCGTGGCAGGGTCCAGCACCTTTGCCGCCAAGACCTTCAAGGACAGCCAGAATGTGACTCACTACTACGGCAAGTTTGCCACACCGGTGGCCGGAGACCCGGCGACGCGGGACTCCCTGGGCAACCCCTGGAGCGCCACCAGTCGCCTCTACTGCGAGGACTGCCACCGCTCCGGCGCCGACGATGTCAAGGGCCCCCACGGCTCCAACTACTGGTACATTCTGCGCGCCCCCTGGACCCGGGCCACGGGCGCCGAGGGCATCGGCGGCACCGGCGGCCAAAACACGCAGAATCACCTGTGCTTCAAGTGCCATGACTACAACTTCTACGCTACGGGTCAGGATGGGGGGAGCGACACCGTCCGCTCCCAGTTCTCCGGGGGGGGTTACCCCTACAACTTGCACGCCCGCCACAAGGAGCGTGGCTGCTCCTCCTGCCATGTGACCGTAGTCCACGGCTGGAAGCTGCGCTCGCTGCTGGCCGACAAGGGCCCCGGCGGCGATCCCAGCGCCCCGGCGCCCTACTACGACAGCTCGTACCTGATCATCAACACCTGGCGGTCGGCGGGCGCCTGGCGGGAGACGGACTGTGACCATAGCCATGCGTAGCCCCCGGGAGGTGCAGGCCATGGTTCGTGCAGCGCGGCAGGCGGTATGGAGGCTGCTCACCT
The DNA here is from genome assembly GCA_937868875.1 of uncultured Bacillota bacterium. Classification (GTDB taxonomy): domain Bacteria; phylum Bacillota; class Sulfobacillia; order JAMDAP01; family JAMDAP01; genus JAMDAP01. Next base: position 18,921 of record CALMNP010000097.1, read on the forward strand.
CCGTGCGGCTGGCCCTGGGACTTATCGTCGCCCTCACCGCCGGCACCATGTACGCCGTAAGCACAGACCGGCGGCTGTTCGGAAGCTGGTGGTTCCTGACCCTGACCGCAGCCTTCCTTCTGAACACTGGCTGCTGCACCTGGATGCAGCTCCGGAAGGCCTGGCGGCGGCAGATGGATCAGCGGCCTCGCTCACCCGGGTCCTACCGCGAGCAGGCCCGCCTGCAGGCACCAGGCCGGGACACGGGGCTGCTGGCTTTGCGCCGCGTGCTCAGGCTTCGCGGTTACCGCCTGGTCGAGCCGGAGGGCGGTGCGGGGCGGCTTCTGGCCACCCGCTTCCGACTTGGGGCGTGGGGCTCCGCCTTCTTCCACGTGGCCCTGGTGATCGTGATCCTTGGCGCCCTGGCGACGATGGGGACGCGCAGCTTCGCCACCTTCGGCGTCTACGAGGGAGCGCGTTTCACGGATCACCCCGACGGCTACGTCACGGTGCGGCGGGGGCTCCTGGCCCCGTCCCGGCAGGAGGCTTTCGCGCTGACGGTCAATCGGATTGACCTCCAGTTTGACGAGGGAGGCGCGCTCAAGGACTTCGCCGCCGACGTGACCCTGGAGCAGGGCGGCCGCATACGTCGGGCGGTGGTGGATGGGAGCCGACCCCTGCGGGCCGGATCGCACACCTTCTACAAGAACCTCTTCGGGTACGTGCCGCTGCTGACCCTCCGGGACACCTCCGGCGCCGTGGTGAGCCGCTTAGCCGTGGGTCTGGACACGACCATGCCCGGCGTGGGCGCCGACGTTGAGCTGAAGGACACGCGCCTGGGCTACTCCGGCGACTTCCCGATCCCCAGCACCCCGTACCGGGTGCGGGCGAAGTTCTACCCGGAAGTCGGCGGTTCCCGCCTTTCCCCGGTGCTCAAGTCCCAGGTGCCCCGGGACCCGGGCCTCTGGCTGGAGGTCCGTAAGTTTAGTGAAGTTGAGTTCCAGGGCCTGATTCGTCCGGGGGAGTCGGCCCAGTTCGGTGGGATGTCCCTCACCCTGGACAAGGTGAGCAAGTGGTACGGGTTCAGCGTGATCGAGGACTACGGCGTCGCCGTGGTTTTTGCCGGAGCCTGGTTGGCCCTCCTGGGCCTGGCCCTGATGTACCTCTTCATCCCCCGCGAGGTGTCGGCAGAAGTGTCGGCATCGGGTGAGATCTGGATCGGCGGTAGGGCGGAACGGTTTCCCGGCCTTTTCGCCGAGGAGTTCGCCGCCGTGGCGGCCGGCGTCAGCCAGGCGCTGGCAACGCCTGCCGGCGAGGTGGAAGGAGAAAAGGGCGGGCCAGCCGGGCGCGGCGGCGCCGGGCTGGATCCGCTTTGGGGCCGTGTCGGCAGGGAGGTGGGGCGCACATGATCCGTTGGGAGATGGTGCTTCTGTGGGCCGCGGTGGCCCTCTATGCGGCCAGCGCCGCCAGCTATGTGGCCAGTCTCTTCTTCTCCTGGGACAGGTGGACGGGATGGGCCACACGCCTGGCCGAGCTGGCCCTGGCGCCCCACACCCTGTCCCTCCTGCTGCGCTGGCTGGAGGCGGGCCACGGCCCCTACCTGCGGCGGTACGAGGTCTACTCCTCGGACGTCTGGGTCGGGGTGGTGATGTTCCTGCTCGCCCAGCGCTGGCGACCCTCGCTGCGGGGTCTCGGCGCCGTGGTGATGCCGGCGTCCTTCCTCCTCATCGGAATGGCCGTCATGAGCTCGCCCGAGATCCGGACCATGCCACCGTCCTTCCGGACCTACTGGCTTGTCATCCACATCCTCTTTGCCAAGCTGGCCTACGGCGCCAACCTGATCGCCACCGGCTGCGCCGTGCTCTACCTGATGAAGAGGCGACGGACGGAGCGCGACTTGCCGGTCCGCGGGCTCCTGGCCAAGGTTCCTGACCTCGCCCCCCTGGACGAGCTGTCCTACGCCTTTTCCGGCTTTGGCTTCCTGATGATCGGCATCATGATCCTGGCCGGCTCGATCTGGGCCAAGAACGCCTGGGGGAGCTACTGGAACTGGGATGCCGTGGAGACCTGGGCCCTGATCTCCTGGTTCGTCTACGGCATCTACCTGCACCTTCGCCGCACCCACGGTTGGAAGGGCAGCCGGGCTGCCTGGATGAACATCGCCGCCCTGGGATTCCTGCTCTTCGCCCTGTTCGGCGTGGGCCTGTTCTTTGACAGCGCCCATTCCCCGTACGTGGGCTGACGCCGCTGCAGCCGACGACCGCTGGGAGGTGGCGCGGATGAAGCGCCTGTTGCTGGTGACGCCTCCTTATCACGCTGGGGTCCTTGAATCTGCCGGGCGGTGGCCAAACCTGGCCTTCGTCTACCTGGCCGGCCACGCGCGGGCCGCGGGGTACGACGTCCACGTCTACGACGCCATGCCCAAGATGGCGACCCTTGAGGATATCATTGCGGTGGTGGAAAGCCTCCGGCCGGACTACGTCGGCACCACGGCGGTCACCGCCGCCTACCCCGCGGCGGTGCAGGTGCTGGTGGCGGCCAAGCGTGTGGATCCGGCCATCGTTACCATCCTCGGCGGGATTCACACCAACTTCCTCTGGCAGGAATGCCTGGAGTCCGAGCCCGATGTGGACGTGGTGGTCCGGGGCGAAGGGGAGGAGACGCTGCCGGAACTGCTGGCCGCCCTGGACTCTGCCGATGGCCAGGAGGAGGCGCGGCGGAGCGGAGCCGCCCGCGTCAGGTTGGCGGTTTCTGCCCTGGAGAAGGTGGGCGGCATTGCCTTCCGCCGCGAGGGAGCGGCCCTCGGCACACCGCCCCGCCCGTTCTTCCGGCGCTTGGACGACCTGATTCCGGCCTGGGACGCCCTCGACTGGAATGACTACACGTTCTACGTGCGGCCGGGCTCCCGCCTGGCCATCGTCAACTCCAGCCGAGGCTGCGTCAACCAGTGCAGCTTTTGCAGCCAGCAGAAGTTCTGGCAGCGCACCTACCGCCAGCGACAGCCGGAGGCCCTGATTGCCGAGCTTGAGTACCTGCGGGACCGCCACGGCGTCACCGTGGCCATGCTCTCCGACGAGTACCCCACCCGCGACCGGCACCGGTGGGAACGCATCCTTGACCTGCTGATCCAGAGG
>CALMNP010000098.1 GCA_937868875.1 uncultured Bacillota bacterium
GGTCTCGGCCGCGGCCTGCACCCGGTCGCCGCCGAAGCAGACCTCCACGCCGCCGCCGACGGTGATGCCGAAGGGCGCCACCACGGCGGGCCGGCTCATCTGGCGGACGACCTGGGCGGCCCCCTGGAACTGGCGGACCATCAGGTCGATGTCGTCCCAGTTGTCGTCCTGGGCCTCCATCAGCATCATCGCCAGGTTGGCGCCGACGCAGAAGTTGGACGCCGCCTGCGAGGTGATGACCAGGCCGCGGTAGTTCTTGGGCACCTCCGCCGCCGCATAGTGCAGCATGCTGATGATGTCGGCGCCGATGGCCTGCTTCGGGGAGTGGAACTCCAGGCAGGCCACGTCGTCGCCGATGTCGATGAGGGATGCGCCGGGCTTGCCCTTGATCACCTTGCCCTGCGCCTTGAGCTGGGCCAGGGAGATCTTGCGGGCGTCCTCCGGCACCTCGGCCAGGCCGGCCTCAAGGCGCCCGCCCCCGACCGCGCCGCCGCGCTCATCGCGCGACCCCAGGCTGAAGTATAGCGTGCGGGTCGGCTCCTGGACGTGGAAGGAGTCATGGCCGCCGGCCAGGAGTTCCTCCACCAGCGGCGGGATGACCTCGCCCTCGGCGCGCATGCGTTCCACCGACTTGCGCACGCCGATCAGGTCCCAGGTCTCAAAGGGGCCGTGGTCCCAGTTGAAGCCCCACTTCATGGCCCGGTCGATGCTGACGATGTCGTCGGCGATCTCGGCGGCCCGGGAGGCGGCGTAGAGCAGGACCTTCTTCGTCACGGTCCAGACGAACTGGCCCGCCTTGTCCTGACCATAGACCAGGGCGCGCAGCTTCTGCTTCGCATCGGGCAGGACCTTGGCCGCCTCCAGGGAGGCGAACTTGGCCTTGGCCCGCGGCTTGTATTCCATGCTGGCCGGGTCGAGGGTGAAGATCTCCTTGCCCGCCTCGGACCTGACCTTCTTGAAGAAGCCCTGGCCGGTCTTGTCGCCCAGCCAGCCCCGTTGGATCATGTCCTGCAGGTAGGGCGGGATCTCGAAGGCCTTCTTCTCCCCGTCGTCGGACACGGCCTCGCGGGTGTTGTTGGCCACGTGGGCCATGGTGTCCAGGCCGACGATGTCCAGGGTGCGGAAGGTAGCGGACTTGGGCCGGCCCATCACCGGGCCGGTCAGGGCGTCCACCTCGTCGACGGTGAGGCCGAACTCGGTCATGGCGTGCAGGGTCATCATCAGGCCGTAGGTGCCGACCCGGTTGGCGATGAAGTTGGGCGTGTCCTTGCAGACCACCACGCCCTTGCCCAGCACCCGCTCGCCGAACTCGCGGAAGAACGGCACCAGCGAGGGGTCGGTCTCCGGGGTGGGGATGACCTCCAGGAGCTTCATATACCGCGGCGGGTTGAAGAAGTGGGTGCCCAGGAAGTGGTAGCGGAACTCGGGCGAGTTCTTGCCGGCAATGGCGGCGATGGAGATGCCCGAGGTGTTGGTGGAGACGATGCAGCCGGGCTTCCAGTGGGCCTCAACCTTCTGCCACAGGTCCTGCTTGATGGCCAGGTTCTCGACCACCGCCTCGACGATCCAGTCGGCGTCGGCCACCCAGGCCAGGTTGTCCTCGAAGTTCCCCGGCTGGATCAGGCCGACAACCTCAGGGTTATAGATGGGCGACGGCTTCAGTTCCTTGAGGCGCTTCAGGGCGCCCAGGGCGAAGCGGTTCCGGACCTCCGGGCTCTCCAGGGTCAGGCCCCTCTTCTTCTCGTCCTCATTCGGTTCTTTGGGCACCACGTCCAAGAGGACGCTGGGGATGCCCACGTTGGCCAGGTGCGCGGCAATCTGGCTGCCCATCAGCCCCGCGCCAAGCACCGCCACCTTGCGGATCGCTCTCGCCATGTCCCTACCTCCCGTTTGGTAGACCGCCCCGAGGGGCCGCCCTGAGCGGCCGGGACCGCCGGACTCTCGCGAGTCCCGGCAGGCCCGGCGAGCAGGGGGCCCGGTTCGGGGATTGCAGCCCTATGCCAACAGCTTCTTGAACTCCTGGGTCAGCAGGGGGACCACCTCGAAGAGATCGCCCACGATGCCGTAGTCCGCCACCTTGAAGATGGGGGCCTCCGGGTCCTTGTTGATGGCCACCACCACCTTGGACGAGGACATGCCCGCCACGTGCTGGATGGCGCCGGAGATGCCGCAGGCGATGTAGAGGTCCGGGGTGACGGTCTTGCCGGTCTGGCCGACCTGCCAGGAGTAGTCGCAGTAGCCGGCGTCGCAGGCGGCGCGGGAGGCGCCCACGGCGGCGCCGAGGACGCCGGCCAACTCCTGCAGGGGCTTGAAGCCGTCCGCCGACTTGACGCCGCGGCCGCCGGCCACGACCACCTTGGCGGCGGTCAGGTCGACGCCGGCGGCGGCCTTGCGGATGACCTCGGCCACCACGGCGCGCAGGCCGGTCTTGGCCAGGTCCAGGTTGAGGCGCTTCACCTCGCCCTGGCGCGTGGCGTCCTGAGCCGGCGCGGGCAGGTTGTTGGGCCGCAAGGTGGCGACGATGGTCCCCTGCTTGAAGACCCGCCTGGTGACAGCCTTGCCGGCGTAGATGGGCCGGGTGAAGACGGCCCGGTCGCCGTCCACCTCCAGGGCGGTCACGTCGGTAACGGCGCCGGCCTCCAGCTTGGCTGCCAGGGCCGGAGCCAGGTCGCGACCGGTGGCGGTGTGGCCGAAGAGGACCGCGTCGGCCTTGAACTCGGCGAGGACTTTATCCAACGCGGCCAGATAGGCCTCGGGGGTGTAGTCCGTGAGGGACTCGCCGGCAACCAGGATGACCTGGCCGGCGCCGGCGGCGATGAGCTGGGAGGCGGCATCAGTTGGGGCGTCGCCCAGGATGGCGGCGGCGACGCTGCCGCCCTGGGCCAGAAGGGACGCGGCGCCGATGGCCTCGAGGGCGACCGGGCGCAGGGCCCCGCTGCGAACTTCAGCGACAACCAGAACGTTACGGCTCATGGCGTTGTTCCTCCTTTGACGGCCTTAGACGACCTTGGCCTCTTCGCGCAGCAGGCGAACCAGCTGGGTCGCCTGCTCCGCGGCGGTGCCGGCCAGCATCTTCGTCTGGCGGCTGGAGTCGGCCGCCTTGAGGTCGACCACCTCGGTGCGGGCCGGGGCGTCCACGCCCAGGTCGGCCGGGGTCTGCTTCGTAATGGGCTTCTTCTTGGCCTTCATGATGCCGGGCAGGGATGGCAGCCGCGGCTCGGCCAGGCCCTGCTGGGCGGTGATGAGCAGCGGGGCGGCGGCGGTGATGACCTCCACGTCGCCCTCGGCGTCGCGTTCCACACGGACGCTGCCACCGTTCACCTCAACCTTGGTGGCCGCCCCCACATAGGGGATGCCCAGCTCATGGGCCACGCGGATGGCCACCTGGCTGGCGCCGTTGTCAACGGACAGGTTGCCGCCCAGGACGAGGTCGAAGGGGCGCGCCTTGCAGGCGGCGGCCAGAACCCGGGCCAGGGTGTACTCGTCGCCGTCGGCCGGCGGGTCGATGAGGACGGCCTCGTCGGCGCCCATGGCCAGGGCCTTGCGCAGGGCCTCCTCGGACCGGGCCGGGCCGGCGCAGACGACGGTGACGGTCCCGCCGCCGGCCTCCTTGAGGCGGATGGCCTGCTCCAGGGCGTACTCGTCATAGGGGTTGATGACCATGGTGACGCCGTCTTCGCTGATCCTGCCGTCCTTCAGAACAATCTTGGTGTCGGTGTCAAAGGTCTGCTTGAGCAGCACAAGCATGTTCACAGGACTCTCTGCTCCTCTCGTGGGGTGGTCTCGGAGGCTTTATGGGAGGTCCGCCGGCCGGGCGCCGCTGCACTCAGCGGTGCGGCCCGCGGGTCCACGATTCCCTCGGTGAACAGCTGGTAGGTGGCGCGGCTGAGCGCGGTCAGGCTCTGCTTGCGGCCCGACAGCACCCAGGCCGTGACGTTCTGGTCCAGGGTGCCGAAGATCAGGTTCCGCACCAGGCGCGGGTTCAGGTCCTTGCGGAAGACGCCTTCCCGCTGCCCTTCGGCCACGATGCGGTCGATAATGGCGAAGTAGCCCTTCATGATCTGGCTGATCTGCACCCGAATCGCCGGGTCGGACTGGCGCATCTCGACCTGCGTCACCACGGCGAAGGCCGGGTCGCCGGCCAGGGCCTCATAGTGCTGGCGGATGAAGCCCTCCAGCTTCTGCCGCGGGTCCTCCGCCGCGGCCAGGCGCGCGTCGGCGTCGCGCATCAGCTCGCCCAGCTTCTCGCGAAAGACGCAGACCATCAGGTCCTGCTTGTTCTTGAAGTAGAGGTAGACCGTGCCGGGGGCCACCCCCGCCTCCTGCGCGATGCGCGAGATCTGGGCGTCGTGGTAGCCGTGCTCGGCCATCACCTGAATGGCTGCGTCAATGATGGTCTGGTACTTGTCACCGGTGCGTCTGCCCAATCAACTCGCCTCCTCCCTGGGGTGCTCAGGCCGGGCCGGAGCCTCCTCGCGCAGGACGCGGCGGAGGACCTTGCCGGAGATGGACTTGGGGTAGGTCAGGGCGCCGCCGAAGAACAGGGTGGCCTTACGCCCTATGTGGTTTCATCCTATGCCGACGACTCTGAATGGCTATTCATTCACCGACTATCAAAAGTGTCATTCGCCCATGCTTACCCAAACTCCTGCCTTGCTTTCCGTGTTTTCATGTATTTCCCGCAATACGCGCCAATCCGCGATTTAAGGCGCATCCTGGCCCCGTCACTCCTTCTCCCCAACGGGCATACCGTGGGTCCAGACGGCACTGCACCGGCACAGAAAGGAGGAGTCTTCCTTGCGCCTGCTCCGCATCGGCGGGATGACCGACTGGGTCGCCGTCATCCTGGGCCTGCTGCTCATGGTGGTCGTCAAATCGGGCCTGGTCACGCGCGTGCCCTGGTAGCCGCGGCCCCGCAAGTCCTGGCCCTTAAAGGAGGCATATCATGTCCGTTCAGGAGGAGGCCTTAGGCCACCGACTTCCTCCCGCCCACCTGCAGATCCCGGGCCTCAAGTACATACCGGGCATCGCCCTGTTGGCCCTGGTGGGATATGCAGGCAAGTTGGTTTCCGCTCAGGTTCCGCACACCGAGTACGTCCTGTTCGCCATCGCCATCGGCATGGTGATCGGCAACACGGTGCGGCTGCCGGCCCTGGTGCTGACCGGCGTCAACACCTATGAACTGTGGCTGAAGACCGGCATCGTGCTGATGGGCGCGACGCTGTCGCTGCAGAACGTGGTCAAGATCGGCGGCATGGGGCTGGCGCTGGTTGCGGCGGAGATCGTCATCTCCATCGTGGTGGCGCGCTACCTGGCCAGGCTCTTCGGCCTGACCGACAAGCTGGGCAGCCTCATCGGCATAGGCGTGGGCATCTGCGGCGTCTCCGCCATCATCGGCGCCACCGGGGCCATCGACGCCGAGGAGGAGGATCAGAGCTACTCCATCGCCACCATCCTGCTGTTCGGCGCGGTGATGCTCTTCGTCTTCCCGCTGATCGGCCATCTGGTGGGCATGTCCGACAAGATTTTCGGCTTCTGGACCGGCCTCGCCATCGACAACACCGCCGAGACCGTAGCCACGGGCATGGCCTACTCGGATGCCGCCGGCAAGCTGGCCACCATCGTCAAGCTGTCCCGCAACGCCCTGATGGGCCTGGTCATCCTGGGCTTCGCGCTGTTCTATGCCCGCCAGGGACTGGCCCCGGACGTGCCCAATAAGGGCAAGTTCATCTGGGACCGCTTCCCCAAGTTCCTGCTGGGCTTCTTGCTCATGTCCCTGCTGGCCTCGATAGGCTTCTTTTCGCCAACGCAGGTCAAGGCCCTGACCGCCCTCTCCAAGTGGTTCTTTGTCCTCACCTTCGCCGGCGTCGGCTTCGCCACCCAGTTCCGGCGCATGCGCGCGGGCGTCAAGCCCTTCCTGGTGGGGTTCGGCGTGGAGGCGGTCATCTCGGTTCTGACCCTGGGCATGGTGCTGCTCGCGGCCGTCTGGCTGTGACCGCGTTCGGCGGCCCCGGACCCGGGTCCCACCTGACCCGGGTCTCTTTCTGCCCCAAGCCCAGAACGACAAGGGGGACCTTGCATGACGGAAGGGTTCACGCTGTGGTTTACAGGCCTGAGCGGCGCCGGAAAATCAACCCTGGCCGGCCTGGTTGCCGCGGAGTTGCGACGGCGCGGCCAGCGGGTTGAGATCCTGGACGGCGACGAGGTGAGGGAACACCTGTCCCGCGGTCTCGGCTTCTCCAAGGCGGACCGCGACACCAATATCCGGCGCATCGGCTATGTAGCGAAGCTGCTGAGTCGAAATGGAACGGTGGCCATAACGGCGGCCATCTCCCCCTACCGCGAGACACGGGACGAAGTCAGGCGGCAGGTCCAGCGGTTCGTGGAGGTCTACGTCAGCACACCGGTGGAGGAGTGTGCCAGCCGCGACGTCAAGGGGCTCTATGCCAGGGCGCTGGCCGGGGAGGTCCCGCACTTCACCGGCGTGTCCGACCCTTACGAGCCGCCGCTCGACCCCGAGATCACCGTGAGCACTCTGGGAGAGCCGCCCGAGACAACGGCGGCACGCATCATCGCCCGGCTGGAGGAGCTGGGCTATGTGGCGGCGGGGGTGCTGTCATGATCACCCCCGCCTGGGTAGAGGAGCGCAACCGGTCGCTCGACGGCGCCTCCCCGGAGGAGATGCTGGGGTGGGTCTCACGCCACTTTGGAACGCGGGCCGGGCTGACGTGCAGCTTTGGCGGGCCCGGTCTGGTCCTGGCCCACATGGTCAGCCGGATCGCTCCGGAGACGCCCGTCATCTTCCTGAACACCGATTTCCTCTTTCCCGAGACCCTGGCCCTCAAGGACGAGTTCGCCGACCGGTACGGCCTGAGCCTGGTGGAGCTTCACCCCCGGCTGACGCCGGAGGAGCAGGCATCTCTGCACGGGGATGCCCTCTGGGAGCGGGACCCCGACCTCTGCTGCCAGATCCGCAAGGTGGAGCCCATGCAGCGGGCCCTGGACGGCCTGGACGCCTGGATCACCGGCCTGCGGCGAGAGCAGTCGTCGACGCGGGCAGACATCCAGCCCCTGGAGTATCACGAACTGCACGATGGGCGCCCCATCGTCAAGGTGATGCCCTTGTGCAACTGGACGCGCCGGGAGGTCTGGGACTACATCTGGCGGCACGAATTGCCCTACAACCCTCTGCTGGATCAGGGCTATGCGTCCATCGGCTGCACTCACTGCACGCGACCCGTGTCCGAGGGGGAGGACGAGCGGGCAGGGCGATGGTCCGGTCGGGGCAAGACGGAGTGCGGCCTGCATACCTTTACCCGCCGCGGTGTTCTCGATTGAAGCGGCCGGCCGGCCCTCCTGCTCTGCGCCGGCCGGCCTGTCCAGCATGCAAAGGAAGTGAGTCTCTTGCCCGCTATTCCCCACGGCGGTTCCATGGTGAACCGCATCGTGCCCAAAGCGGAGCGGCCCCTGCTTGTGGAGCAGGCCAAGCGCCTGCCGCCGGTGACGCTGGACGCCTGGTCCGCCTCTGACCTGGAAATGATCGCCGTCGGCGGCTTCAGCCCGCTGACCGGCTTCCTCGGCTCGGCCGATTATGCCAGCGTGGTCCGTGACATGCGGCTCCAGTCCGGAGACGTCTGGCCCATCCCCATCACCCTGCCCGTGGCCCGTGAGACAGCCGCCATCCTGGGGGAAGGGGCGACCGTTGCCCTGCGAAGCCCCTCCGGCGACCTGCTGGGCCTACTGGAAGTCACGGAGCGCTACCTCTATGACAAGGAGGCGGAGGCGCAGCGGGTCTACCGCACCGACGACCCGGCCCACCCCGGCGTGGCCCGCCTGCTGGCGCAGGGTGACGTGCTCCTGGCCGGGCCGGTGCGCCTGCTGGAACGCGGGCCCCGGCCCTTCCCCGACCTGCCCGACGAGCCGGAGGTGGTTCGCCAGGAGTTCAGGCGGCGCGGCTGGCAGACGGTGGTTGCCTTTCAGACCCGTAACCCCGTCCACCGGGCCCACGAGTACATCCAGAAGGTCGCCCTGGAGACCGTCGACGGTCTGTTCCTTCAGCCCCTGGTGGGACAGACGAAGGGCGACGACGTTCCCGCCGAGGTCCGCGTCCGCAGCTACCGCGAGCTGCTGCAGCGCTACTACCCGCCGGGTCGCGTGCTGCTGGGGGCCTACCCCGCGGCCATGCGCTACGCCGGCCCCCGCGAGGCCGTTCTGCATGCACTGGTGCGCAAGAACTACGGCTGCACGCACTTCATCGTCGGGCGCGACCACGCCGGCGTCGGCAACTACTACGGCACCTACGACGCCCAGACCATCTTCACCGAGTTCGCGCCCGGGGAACTGGGCATCACGCCGCTGTTCTTCGAGCACACCTTCTACTGCCGGGCCTGCGAGGGCATGGCCTCGGCCAAGACCTGCCCGCACGGGCCGGAGCAGCACGTGGCCCTGTCCGGCACGCGCGTTCGGGAGATGCTGCGCCGGGGGCAGAAGCCGCCCCGCGAGTTCTCCCGCCCCGAGGTGGCCGACATCCTGATCGCCGGTATGGCCGAACGGGTGGGGGAGCCCGCCTCCAGCGTTGCGCCCTGACCCAGCCCGCGGTTGAGAACCGAACCCCAGTAAGAGCCGGCGCCCCGCACCACGACCGTGGTGCAGGGCGCTTTCGCCTGAGAGTAGAAGTGAGGGCAAGGCTCCCCCGGGCATGCAGCCGGGGCGGCCCCGCTCGAATGATGGGAGGCGTGCTATATGCTTGGCGGTATTGGCCCGGCCGAGTTGGTTGTGGTACTCCTTGGTATGGCGGTCGTGGTTCTGCCCTTCTGGAAGATCTTCAGCAAAACGGGCTATTCGGGAGCCCTTTCGCTCCTGATGCTGGTCCCCGTGGTCAACGTCCTTCGTCCCCTTCTTCCTGGCCTTTGCCGAATGGCCCATCGAGCGCGAACTCAGGCG
>CALMNP010000099.1 GCA_937868875.1 uncultured Bacillota bacterium
GGCAAGCCGGAGAATCCCACGGACCCGCCTGGCAAGCCCGCTGAACCGCCCGGCAGGCCGGATAACCCGGGGCCGCCCTGGGTGCCGCCGCCACTGCTGGCCAGCTTCGACCCGGACTCAGCCACGCTGCACGTGAGCGGCGTGAGGCCGGGGCGGCCTGTCCTTGTGGCAGGTGGGTTCCTGGCCCTGGCGCAGGGCGCTCTGGCGACCAACCCCAACCCCGGATGGCAGGTGCAGACCGGCGCCGCGGACAGTCTCCACCTTGAGACTGTAACGGCAGCGGTTTATCTGAGCGACGGCGACGGCACGCGCTCCGGGGTAGCGATAGGCGTCATGATCTTGATACCGCCGGGTGCCGCCCCCGGAGCGTACCGGGGCGAGGTCTTGGTCAGTGCGGCGAGCGGCTGGACATCCCGCACGGTGCAGGTGGTGGTGGAAGTGGAACCGCCTGGACCATCAGGGAATCCGGACTCAGCGGACCCCCGGGGGCCGGAGGAGCGGCGCGGCGGCGCCGGCCCGGAGGGACCGTTCCAAGAGATGGGGCCGAGGGCCCAAGGAGGAACCGAACATGAGGACTCTTCTGCAGACAAGATGGCTCCGGCCCCTGGGGAGGCTGGAAAAGCTGACCTGGGCGGTCAACCTGTTCGTGATCGCGGGAATGCTGACCCTCGGTTACACGATCGGCGCGTTCACGAATACGTCCAAACCCATTCCGACCCTGATGAGCACCGGTAAGATCGACATTACCGTGGCCTCAGGCACGGACCCGACGGAAGCGAGCGCCGGCATCATCAACTTCAACAACACCCAGCCCGGCCAGACCCAACAGAACACCATTACCATTGGAAATACCGGTACCCTGCCCTTTAGCTATTCAGTGAGTGCCGCTCTCCAGGGGGACCAGCCGCTGTTCGATGCCATCCAGGCCGAGATCAAAAACGGGCAGGACCAGATCATCTACAGCGGCAGCCTCAGCGGATTGACCCAGCCCCAGACCATCGCCGACAGGGTGCCGGCCGGGAGCAGCGACAGCGTTTCCTTCCGCGTCTGGCTTCCGGATAATGCCGGTCCGGAGTTGATGGACAAGAAAGGCACCGCCACCTTCTCGTTCGTCGCCTCCCAGCTTCGCGCTCCCCAGGAAAGCCAGTAGCGCCCACGGCTAAGGACATCCGATCGCAAAGGCAACAGCCCCAACCCAGGGACGGGTTGGGGCTGTTGGCGTTGGATCGGACCTACTCCTGTCCGGAATCGCCGGGGGGCAGAGACGCCGGCTCAGCCGGGGGACCATCACCGGCGCCGCCATCGCCCGCCAGCCAGGGCATGGGATGCTCCTGCGGCTCCTCGCAGCGGCCCAGGGCGATAAGCACGCGAGCCTCGGCCAACTTGAGACGGTAGGCGGCCATATCGACTGATCGAGGGTTCGCCGCCTCGCGAAAGAGGGACTCGGCAACCTCCAGGTCGCGCAGCGCCTGCTGCAGTTCCGCCCGTTCCCATTGGTCCGACGGCATCGGCGGGGGGATGTCGGGCCCGGTCGTCAGCCCGAGCAGTCGTCGCAACATACGCATGGGCCCCATCCTCCTCGGGCCATTCCTATGCGCCCCGGCCTGCCGGTCTGCCTGTCCCGCCGGCCGCATAGGCTGGCGCAGGAGGCGGTCCCTGTGCATTGGAGGCCGCGTGTGGCTGCAGTGGTGCTCATCGCGCTCCTGCCCTGGCTGACCGGGGAAGTGTCTCGATGCTCCTCGCCCCGACAGGCCGCCCTTGCGGACTACCTGTCATCGTGTCAAGACGGGGCGGGCGCCCTGCGCAACCGCCCCAACGAGCCCACGGTCACCCCTTACTTTGCTAACTATGCGGCCCTGGCTCTGCTTGACACGCCCCGCGGTCCGGCCCTGGCCCGGGCGCAACTGAACTGGTACCTGTCCCGTCTTAACGGCCGAGACCGGTACGGACTGTCCAACACGGTCTATGACTACCGGCCTGATTCCCGAGACCCACCCGGGTACGACTCGGCGGACGCCTATGCGGCCACGCTCCTCAGCCTCGCGCGCACTTACGTGGAGCGCACCGGCGATTGGGCCTGGGCTCGGGCGAATCAGCCCAAGCTTGTGGGGGTGGCCGGGCTGCTCATCTCCCTCCAGGATCCGGACGGCCTGATCCGGACCGGAGGCCCCTCGGTGCACCGGTTCCTGATGGACAACGCCGAGGACTACCGCGGTCTGATGGACTGGGCCTGGCTGCTGCGAGGCCTGGGGCATCGGCAGTCCGCGGTGGAAGTAGAGCAGGGGGCCGCCCGACTGGCGGCAGCCGTCGACCGCATTCTCTGGGAACCGGCGTCCCAGGCTTACCTGTGGGTTTCCCCACCGTGGCCCCCGGACCCGGAGGAAGCCCAGAAGTATCGCCCCGACTGGAAACGCTGGTATGCCGACACGGTGGCGCAGGTCTACCCCGCCCTGTTCGAGCTCCCCCAGCCGGCCGGCCGGGCGGCCGCGGCTTACCGCCACCTGGGGCAGGCCTTCCCGCGCTGGACCCAGGGCGAGATCCCGGATACGTTCCCGTGGCTCGTCGCCGGCCTGGGCGCCCTGCGATCCGGTGACCCAGGGTCGGCCCGGCAGGTCCTGCACTACGCCGAAACGGCCTTCCCCGTCGGCCGGGGCTGGTCGTCCCGCCGTTGGTACAGCCTGGAGGCCGCCTCTGAACTGCGTCTGCGGACGACCCTGGAGACCCCGGCCTGGAATACAGCCTGGCGCATTCTGGACGGCTCCTACTAGGGCATTGGCAGGAAGCCGTCAGAATTCGACGAAGTTAAACATATACACGGCTTCCAGGTTTAAGGAGTGAAGACGTCTTTGGAGCGGAAATGGCAGCGTTATGTGGCCGCCGTCCTGATGATAGCGGTGTTGGTGGCCCTTCCCATGCAAGGCCCCGCCCAGGCCGAAGACAACCAGGACCCGGCTCTGGGCCGGTTTCTCACCGTCTATGAGCTGGTCAAGCAGTACTACGTCATGGATGTCGACCCGGCCAAGCTCATGACCGGCGCCATTCGCGGCATGCTGGCCACCCTGGACCCCTGGTCCGTCTACTTTGACCCTAGGGAGTTCCAGGACTTCAACGATCAGTTGGAGGGCAAGTTCGGCGGGATCGGTATCCGTCCGGACAAGGTCGGCGACTACATCGTCGTGGCCGAGGTCCTCCCCGGCAACCCGGCCGAGGCCGCCGGCGTCAAGCAGGGCGACCTCATCCTGTCCGTGGACGGCAAGAACGTTGTCGGCCTGGAACTGGCGGACGTGCTGCCCCTGATCCGGGGCGAGCCGGGCACGCCGGTCAAGCTGACCCTGCAGCGCGACAAGCAGACGCTTGACGTCACCGTGGTGCGCGGCGAGATCCGGGAGGAGTCCATCAAGGCCCAGCCCATGGGCGACGGCATCTTCTATGACCAGCTGTACAACTTCAATCAGGACGCGGGCAAGAACCTGGCCGCGGTGGTCGGAGTGCAGCGCTCCCAGGGCGCCCGCGGCATCATTCTGGACCTGCGGGGCAACCCCGGCGGCTACCTGGGTGAGGCTGTGACCGCCGCCGAGGCGTTCATCGGCAGCGGCCCCGTGGTCCGGCTGCTGGACCGCAAGGGCACCCAGGACGTGATTGAGTCCTCCTCGGGCGTGAAGCCCATTCCCGTGGTCATTCTCGTGGACGGCGGCACCGCCAGCGCCGCCGAGGTCCTGGCCGGGGCCCTGCAGGACAGCGGCATGGCCACCCTGGTGGGGACCCACACCTTCGGCAAGGGCCTGGTGCAGACCATCGTGCCGCTGGATAACGGCATCGCCGTCAAGCTCACGACCATGAAGTACCAGACCCCCAAGGGCCGAGACATCCTGCCCGAGAAGGGCCTGACTCCGGAGGTGGCGGTGGATCTGCCATCGCTCCCGCCCGCGCCCATCGTCTACAAACGGCCCTTGAAGTCGGGCCTGGTCGGGCTGGACGTGCTGGCTCTGCAGCAGCGGCTGGCCGGCTTCGGCTACAAAGTCGGCGAGCCGGACGGAGTCTACGGCGGCCAGACAGCCGCCGCGGTGCGGACCTTCCAGAAGGCGTGGTCCCTGCCGGCCACCGGCGTCGCCGACGAGGCCACCGTCAAGGCCGTGAACCAGGCGACCGTGGCCGAGCACATCAAGGACGTGCAGCTGGATAAGGCCCTGGAGGTTCTGAAGTCCAAGCTGCAGTAACGAGGTCGGCGCGTCAGGGGCTGTATCCTCTACTTTAGCTCCCGTGCTGGCAGGAAAACCTTGGGCATAAGGCGAAAGACTAGGGCCCAAACCGGTGCCCGGTACATTTCTCTCAGTCGGAGCCACCGCCGGTGCCGCAGGCTGCTATACGGCGGAGCCTGTCCCG
>CALMNP010000100.1 GCA_937868875.1 uncultured Bacillota bacterium
GTGGTATTTGCGAGATGCCAGTCGCCGCTGGGATCGAGGACGTAGAGGTCGAGGTGCGGGCGTTCACTCTTGTCGGCCGTAACCCACAGTGCGACGCGGCGTCCACCTGGTTCGACCGTCACGTCCCAGATGCGCCGTCCGTTGGGCGACTTGACGGGAAGTGAGCTCGCACCGGGGTCGGGTTTGTCCAGGGCGTTCTCGGGAATCAGGCCTGGGGTTTCGCCCGCAAATCCGTGCAGGAACAACCCCTGTTCGACCCAGACCGCGTAATCGAGGTACGTCCCGAGCAGGCGGCGCTCCCCTCTGCCGTCCACCAGCCAGGTCGCACTGTCCCAATCATCCGCACCCTCGTACGTCACAGTCCGCAGCACTGCCGTCCGGCCATCGGGACTGATCACCCCGAAGCCGTGCCCTGTGGGTCTCCTTCCACACCCGACCCCGGCTATCTCTAGCCACATGCCACTGCCTCAAGGTGCTACCCCTTCCCCTTCCTGAGAGCCTGGCTTGTCCCAGTTTTCCGGTACGCCGAAGTAGAAGACCCCGGTCTTGTCGAAGCCGTAGCCGCGACCGGCCCAGCGGCCCACTTCCGATAGGTCGTCGAGCCGGTAGAGATAGCCCTGTTGATGATCATCCTGATCCCAACCGCTCAGCGCCAGCCAGCGTCCGTCCGGGGACACCCAATAGGCCTCTTCCAGGCTCTCACGGACGTAGGGCACTTCCCTGCGGGCACCGGTGACGGGGTTCAGTAGTAGGTGGGCACTGGCGATGAGGAGTTCATCGCCAGCCCATTGCAGGGTGTGATTAAAGAGCACGTTCTGGTCGGGCTCCTGGACGTCCTCCAGCACAACCTGCTTGCCCTGGCGTGAGAGCCGCCAGAGCCGGGACGTCTGCCCAGCGTCCTTGCGCTCCAGCCAGTACAGTGAGCCGTCGGGGCCAAAGGCAGCGGGTTCCCGGTCCGGGTAGATTTCAAAGAGGATGTGTGTGCCCCTGCTCTCATGGTCCTGGACAAGGTCGGACAGATCCCAGTCTCCCGTTGGGTCTTGCACGTGCAGTTCCATCATCGGACGGGGCACATCAGGGTCGGGAGTCGTCCAGAAAACGATGCGGCTGCCGTTAGGCTCCACGGTCACGTCCCGGGCCCGGTCGCGGGCTTCCTGCTGTTCCATGCGGGCCTCGTCCGTGTCGGGTCTGTCCACTGCCGCCCATGCCTTGCCGGGGCCCAGCACTTCAGCAGCCGCCGCCGGCTCGGCCGAGCGCAGAGCCTGCCAGGGCACAAGCCTGGCCTTCCAGCCGCCATATTCATGTATCAACAGGCCATGCTCCACCCAGACCACGTTGTCGCTGTAGTCGCCCAGGTAGGTGCGGTTTCCGGTCTGCAGGTCCACCACCCAGGCCGCCGTGTTCCAGCCGTCCCCAGCCCAAAAGGCCGGCTCGGAAAAGGCGATGAATCGGCCATCGAGGCTTATGGTGCCAACACTGATGCCCCCCTGGCCGATGGCCCGGCCCGTGTCCCGAGGCGCCCCGCCCGGCTCCCATGACCAGACGTGCACCAGGTCACCTGCCTCAAACGCCAGGCCCGTGGCATCAGCGAAGTAGGCGCCGTTGTCGGCAACAACGCCGTCGAGCATGAAGGCGAAGACGCCGCGCTGGGCGGGCTGGACGGTGAAGCGTACGGTCAGGTTGCGGTCGTCTTGCCAGTCAAACTCCAGTTGCGGCGGGTCGGCGGGGGAATCGGCGCCGTAACCCCTGGCCAGGTTGCGCAGCAGCGCCGCCTCAACGGACTCTCGGTCTGCGGGCTGGCTGAGCTCAATGCGAAGTGTCTGGGGTCCAGGACTGACCCAGGGGAAGTAGTCTACGAGGAACAGGTGTTCCCAAGCCAGGTGCGGCGCGCCTTCCAGGTGCATGGTTGCCGTGGGAGCGTCGACACGGCGCAACTTCAGGCGCACAGGATCTTGGCCCGGCAATCCGGCGACTACAACAGTCTCCTTTTCCTTGAGCTCGACGTGGAAAAACGCGCTTGACTCAGAGTTCCACACGTCAACGGAAGCGGGCGCCTCAACATGGAACAGGGGCAGGTCGTTTGCGTCAGTAAGAGTGAACCAGTGAGAGACAGCATCTGATGCAACGACTATTTCATGATTTCCGGCGGAGAGGTGGTGCTCTACTTCGCCCGGGTCGCGGAACTCCCAGACCTCAACTTCAGTCACGCGACCATGTGGACCGGCCGGTTCGGCGGGTGGGTCGGTGAGCGCCCCGGCGGGTGCCCTGTCCGCGTTGTCCGTGCCCTGAAGAACGGTCTCGGCCGGAGACACCGCGGGTCTGCCGCCGGACGTCACCGCCACCACCAGAAGGATGGCGACAAGGAAAGCCGCGAATCGGCGCACGGAGAAGGCCTCCTCCCCGAACCAATGGGCCACGGGGTTTACTTCGGCTGACATGTCAGACGTTCCTGCCGCGCAGCGGGTTGCGAAGGTTCACCTGGGCGCGCCTTTCGGGTTGCACCAGCCCCTATGCTATAATGGTCCCATGACTACGGAACAGGCAGAAAAGCCCAAGGAACGGGCCA
>CALMNP010000101.1 GCA_937868875.1 uncultured Bacillota bacterium
CGGGGGAGAACGCCGGCGTGCTGGACCTGGGGGATGGAATGGCCGTGGCCTTCAAGCTGGAGTCCCACAACCACCCCAGCGCCATCGAGCCCTACCAGGGGGCCGCCACGGGCGTCGGCGGCATCATTCGCGACGTCTTCACTATGGGAGCCCGGCCGATCGCCCTGCTCGACTCTCTCCGCTTCGGAGACCTCAAGGGGCCCGGCGCCGGCCGGACAGCCCACCTGCTGAGCGGCGTTGTGGCGGGCATCTCCGGCTACGGCAACTCCGTGGGCATTCCCACCGTGGGCGGCGAGGTCTACTTCGATGAGGCCTATCAGGGCAACCCCCTGGTGAACGTCATGTGCGTCGGCCTGCTGGAGCCGGGCCGGCCTCTGCAGCGCGGTGTCGCCGCCGGCCCGGGCAACCCGGTCATGGTTATCGGCGCCCGCACCGGCCGTGACGGCATCCACGGCGCCAGCCTGCTGGCCAGCCAGACCTTCGACGAACAGGCCGAGGAGAAGCGCCCCTCCGTTCAGGTGGGCGACCCCTTCCTGGAGAAGCAGGTGCTGGAGGCCTGCCTGGAGCTCATCCCCACCGGAGCCGTGGTGGCCATGCAGGACATGGGCGCCGCCGGCCTGATCAGCTCCAGCTCCGAGATGGCCTCCCGCGGCGCGGTGGGTCTGGACCTTGACGTGGCCCTGGTGCCGCGACGCGAACAGGGCATGGAGGCCTGGGAGGTCCTGCTGTCCGAGTCGCAGGAGCGTATGTTGGCCGTGGTGGAGTCGGGCCGGGAGGGCGAGGTCGCGGCCATCGCCCGCAAGTGGGGGCTGGAGGCTGAGGTCATCGGCCGGGTCACAGACGACGGCCTGCTGCGCATCCGCGACGGCGGCAGGGTGGTGGCGGAGTTGCCCGCCCACACGCTGACCGAAGACGCCCCCGTTTGCCGGGTAGCCTCCCGCCGGCCCGGGGACATGGACCGGCGCCAGGCCCTCGATGTTTCGGCCCTGCCTGAGCCGGCCGATCCGACCGGGGTGCTGAAGGCCCTGCTGGGCTCCCCCAACCTCGCTTCCCGCTCCTGGATCTACCGACAGTACGACTACATGGTGCGCACCAATACCGTGGCCGGCCCGGGCTCCGATGCCGCCGTGCTGCGGCTGAAGGGTTCCGGCCGGGGGCTGGCCCTGAGCACCGACGGCAATGGCCGCTACGCCTACCTGTCGCCGCGCCTGGGGGCCTCCCTGGCGGTGGCCGAGGCGGCCCGCAACGTGGCCTGCGCCGGCGCCGAGCCCATCGGCATCACCAACTGCCTCAACTTTGGCGACCCGGACGACCCAGAGGTCTTCTGGACCTTTGAGGAGACCATCGAGGGGATGGCCGAGGCCTGCCGGGCCCTGGGCACCCCCGTGACCGGAGGCAACGTCAGCTTCTACAACCAGACCGGCGAGCAGGCCATCTACCCGACCCCTGTGATCGGCACCGTCGGGGTGCTGGAGCGGGTCGACCGGCACGTGACGGCGGGGCTTCAGGCAGAGGGTGACCTGCTCCTGCTGCTGGGGCCTCTCTCGGGGCTGGACCTGCCCGAGCCGGAGCGGGGCGACGGCGACCCCCTCGGTCTGGGCGGCAGCGAGTACCTGAAGGTGGTGCACGACCGGGTGGCCGGCCGGCCGCCCTGCCTCAGCCTTCCCCTGGAACGGGCGGTGCAGGCTGCCGTGCATCGAGCTGCCTCTTCAGGCCTGGTCCGGGCCGCCCACGACTGCGCCGAAGGCGGCCTCGCCGTGGCCCTGGCCGAGATGTGGCTGGCCGGCCCGACGGCAGCCGGCCTCGACGTGGACCTCTCCAACGCCCCCGCGGACCTGCGCCTTGACGCGCTGTTGTTCGGTGAGACCGCCTCACGCGTCCTGCTGGAAGTCGCACCCGCCGACTTGCCCGCTGTGGAGGCCATCTGCCGCGAGGCCGGCGCACCGCTGCGGCTGCTGGGCCGGGTTACCGGCCCCTCCCGGCTGATTCTGCGATGCGGAGACCGCGACCTGATCAACCTCGACCGCGCCCACGTTGAACCCACCTGGAAGGAGGCCCTGACGTGCCTTATCGCCTAAGCCGCCTGGCCCCGAGGAGTGAGAGGCCCAAGGAGGAGTGCGGCGTCTTCGGCATTCTGGCTCATCCAGAGGCGGTGCGCCTTACCTACTTCGGGCTCTACGCGCTTCAGCACCGCGGCCAGGAGTCGGCGGGCATTGCCTGGAATGACGGCCACGCCGTCCGTGTGGAAAAGGGCATGGGACTGGTCTCGGACGTTTTCAGCGAAGATCAGGTGACCACCATGCATGGATCGTCCGCCATCGGCCACGTGCGCTACTCCACCACCGGCTCCAGCTCCCTGGCCAACGCCTCGCCGCTGCTGGTGCGCTCACGCCGCGGATCACTGGCCATCGCCCACAACGGCAACCTGACCAACGCCCTGCGCCTGCGCCGCGAACTGGAGGACGAGGGGACCATCTTTCAGACCAGCCTGGACACCGAGGTCGTCGCCCACCTCATCGCCCGTCACAGCGCCCGCCAGGCCCACGGGGGCAGCGCCCTGAGCCTGCCCCAACTGGCGGACGCGGTGGCCGGCGCCCTGCGCCAGGTGCAGGGCGGGTATGCCTTTGTCTTTCTGGGCGAGCAGGGGCTCATCGGCGCTCGCGACCCCTACGGCATCCGGCCCCTCAGCCTGGGCTGGGCGCCGCGCGACTCCAGGTCCGAGGGCGGCTACAACATGGTGGGCGGGCCCCACGGGGCCTGGGTGCTGGCCTCCGAGTCCTGCGCCTTCGACGCCGCCGGCGCCACCTTCGTACGTGATGTGGCCCCGGGTGAGCTCGTCGCCATCGATCGAAACGGCGTCTTCAGCCTGCAGGTAGAGCAGGCGGGTCCCAGCAGCCTGTGCATCTTTGAATACGTCTACTTCGCCCGGCCCGATAGCAACATGCAGGGCGCCAACGTGCACGTGGCCCGCAAGAACCTGGGGCGCCTTCTGGCCCGGGAGGCCCCGGTGGAGGCCGATCTGGTGACGGGGGTGCCGGACAGTTCCCTCTCCGCCGCAGCCGGGTACGCCGAGGAGGCCGGCATCCCCTACGAGATGGGGCTCATCAAAAACCGCTATATCGGCCGCACCTTCATCCAGCCGGACCCCGGCAGCCGGCGGCTGGGCGTGCGCCTGAAGCTGAACGCCCTGCGCCAGGTGGTGGAGGGGAGGCGCGTGGTGCTGGTGGACGACTCGCTGGTGCGGGGCAACACCAGCCGCCACATCGTCGGACTGCTGCGTGAGGCGGGGGCGAAGGAGGTCCACCTGCGCATCAGCTCGCCACCCTACCGGCACCCGTGTTACTACGGCATCGACACCTCGGCGCCGTCGGAGTTGCTCGCCACTCGCGCCGGGGTGGAGTCGATCCGCGACATGGTCGGAGCGGATTCGCTGCATTTCCTCTCCCTGGAGGGGATGCTGCAGGCGGTGGAGGAGGCCCATCGGGAGGCCATCGGGGCTGCCGGGGAGAAGGACCGCCCGGTGGCAAGCGCCGACCCGCTGCACCGCGGTTACTGCCTGGCCTGCTTCACCGGCCGGTACCCGGTGCCCCTTGAGCAGGCCAACCAGGGCAAGTACAGCCTGGAGCGCTACGAGGAGGAACGGGTATGAGCCTGAGCTATCGCGCCGCCGGCGTGGACGTGGACGCCGGCAACGAGGCCGTCCGCCTCATGCTGTCCCACACACGGCGCACCGCCCGCCCCGGCACCATGGGAGACATCGGCGGCTTCGGCGGCCTGTTTCGACCTGACCTCTCCGGGCTCTCGCGTCCCGTGCTGGTCTCCGGCGCAGACGGCGTGGGCACCAAGCTGAAGGTCGCCTTCCAATTGGACCGACACGACACCGTGGGCATCGACTGCGTGGCCATGTGCGCCAACGACGTGGTAGTGCAGGGGGCGGAGCCGCTCTTCTTCCTGGACTATCTGGCCGTTGGGCGGCTGGACCCGAAGCAGGCGGAGCGCGTTGTAGCCGGCGTGGCGGACGGCTGCGTGCAGGCCGGCTGCGCGCTCATCGGCGGCGAGACGGCGGAGCTGCCGGGCCTCTATACCCCAGGCGAGTATGACCTGGCCGGGTTCTGCGTGGGGCTGGCCGATGAGGAGGCCCTGCTGGACGGCACCCGGGTGCAGGCTGGAGACGCGGTCATAGGACTCGCCTCCAGTGGCCTGCACAGCAACGGCTACTCCCTGGCCCGCCGGGTCCTGCTGGAGCAGGCCGGTCTCCGCCTGGAAGGGCCTCAGGACGAACTGGGCCGCGCTCTGGGCGAGGAACTGCTGGAGCCCACACGCATCTACGTCCGTACTGCTCTGTCGCTCCTCCGCAGCGGCGGGGTACGGGCCATGGCCCACATCACCGGCGGTGGGCTGGTGGAGAACATCCCCCGCGTGCTGCCGGCCGGCCTTCAGGTGAACCTGCGATACGGGTCCTGGCCGGAGCCGCCCATCTTTGGCCTCATACGACGCCTCGGCCCGGTAGAAGAGGCGGAGATGCGCCGAACCTTCAACCTCGGCCTGGGGATGATCGTCATCGCGGCTGCCGGACGGGCGGACGAACTGCTGCGTCAGGCTGCAGCGCTGGGCGACCGGGCGTTCCTGGTGGGTGAAGTCGTTCCGGGCGAGCAGGGGGTGGCCTTCGTATGATCCCCGTCCGGGCGGCCCTGGGTGTGCTGGCCTCCGGAAGGGGCAGCAACCTGGAGGCGATTCTGCAGGCCGTGGGACGCGCCGACCTGCCGTTGCGGCCGGCGGTGGTGGTCACCAACAGGCCCGAGGCCGGAGCCCTGGAGGTGGCCCGGCGATACGGCGTGCCGGGGGTGTTTGTTGATCCCAAGCCCTTCGGCAGGGATCGGGAGGCCTACGACCTGGCGCTGCTGGCCGTGCTGCGGGAACACGGTGTCGACCTCGTGGCCCTGGCCGGCTACCTGCGGCTGGTCTCGCCCCTCTTCCTGGCCGCCTTTCCCCGCCGGGTCCTGAACATTCACCCCTCGCTGCTGCCGGCCTTCCCCGGGCTGGAGGCCCAGCGGCAGGCCGTTGAGTACGGCGTGCAGGTGTCGGGCTGCACCGTGTTCCTGGTGGATGAGGGGCTGGACACCGGCCCCATCCTGATGCAGGCTGCGGTTCCCGTGCAGCCTGGTGACACGGCCGAGACCCTGGCGGCCCGCATTCTGGAACAGGAGCACCGCATCTTTCCCGAGGCCCTACGCCTGGTGGCCGAGGGTAGGGTGACGGTGGACGGACGGCGGGTCATTCTCCGGCAGGATGCGACGGCCGG
>CALMNP010000102.1 GCA_937868875.1 uncultured Bacillota bacterium
CACCAACAACTTCCTCTACTTCGAGGCCATTCACCTTACCGGCGTGGCGGTCGCCCTCCTCCTCCAGTATCAGGCGCCCGTCTTGGTCGCGCTGTATGCGCTGCTCATCCAGGGCCAACGCTTTTCGGGGCGGCTGGCGCTGTCTCTCGCTTTGACGCTAACGGGCTGCGCCCTGGTCGTGCGGGTCTACGATCCGGCGTCGGTTCAGTTGAATCTGTTGGGAGTCCTGGCGGGGCTGGGCACGGCGCTTGCCTTCGCATTCTATATCCTGACCAGCCGCGCAGCGCTCAAGTTCATGCGACCCTGGACGCTGGTCGCGTATGGGTACCTCGCGGCCAGCTTGGTGTGGGCCCTGATCGTCCCGCCGTGGCGGATCGTGTCTCTTGAGTTGCCGGTCGAGACCTGGGGAGCGTTCCTGGCGATCGCAACCTTGGGAACGGTGATTCCGTTCGGCCTCTTCATCAATGGGCTCAAACACCTCCCGCCCACGCAAGCCGGCATCCTGGCCACCCTGGAACCCGTCGTCGCCACCTTCGCTGCCTACCTGATGCTCGGCGAGACGCTACTCCCGCTGCAGATTCTGGGCGGAGGACTGGTCCTGGCGGGCGCCATCACGGTGGAGACGCGATAGCAGGGTGGAACGTGGGCCATTCCGTGATCGGGGGTTCCAGCTCGCCCGCCATAATGTTAATAAGGTTGCAACGTCCCCTTTCCGGGTCCCCTTTCTCTCCTTCCACGGAGCTACTGGTAACGGATCCGGGGGTCCAGAAATGCGTAGATCACGTCTGTGACCAGGTTGATGAGCACGAAGGCAGTGACGACGAAGAGGATGGTGCCCTGCACCACCGAGTAGTCGCGGGTGAGGATGGCGTAGAGCAGCATCCGCCCCATGCCCGGGTAGTCGAAGATGGCTTCGGTGATCACGGCGCCGCCCATGAAGGCGCCGAACTGCAGCCCCAGCACCGTCACCACCGGGATCAGAGCGTTCTTCAGGGCGTGTGCCATAATCACCGACTGCTCGCGCAGACCCTTGGAGCGGGCCGTGCGCACGTAGTCCTGGTGCAGCGTCTCCAAGAGCGCCGCCTTGAGAAAGCGGGCCAGCACGGCGGAGACGTAGGCGCCCAGGGTGAAGGCCGGCAACACCAGGAAACGCAGCGCCTTGAGGGGATCGGAGAAAAAGGGCACGTAGCCCGAGGTAGGCAACAGCTTGAGCTGCAGTCCGAAGACCAGCACCAATAGGATGCCCAGCCAGAAGGTGGGCACGGCCATAGCCAGGGCATTGTAGTAGTAGGAGAACCAGTTGATCCAGCCGCGCGGGCGGATGGCCGACAGAACGCCCAGGGGCAGGGAGATGGCGAGGGCCACCAGGAACGAGGCCACCGTGAGGTCCAGGGTCACCGGCAGCTTCATCAGGATGAGTTGCAGCGTCGGGTAATCGTTGATGAAGGACTTGCCCAGGTTCCCCCGTAGGGCACGGCCCAACCAGATCACGTACTGCACCGGCAGCGGCTTGTCGAGCCCCATCTCCTGGCGGACCGCCTTCAACTGCTCCGGCCGCGCATCCGGGCCCAGGATGGTCTGCGCCGGGTCGCCCGGGATCAGGTAGATCAGCAGGAAGACGATCACGGAGGTCAGGAAAAGCACCGGTATGAGATGCAGAAGGCGGCGGAGAATATAGGCTTTCACGCCCCGCGTGGTCCTTTCCAGAAAGAATGCATCAGCGCTGCATCTCCCTTGACCGGCATAGCAGTCGACTGACGCAAGCTCACGGGCGAACGGGGTATTGGCACCCCGTTCGTCGTGAGCCGGTGCGTGGCGCAATCATAAATGAGTTGGTGTCCTTTTACTTATCCAGCCAGACCGAGTCCAGCGCGACCTGGTCATCCACGCTCCAGTCCAGACCCTTCACGTATTTCTGGCTGGCGAACAGGGTGTAGCGCCAGGCAACGGACAGGTTCCACGCCTCGTCGAGCATGACCTCTTGAATGCGGTCGAAGGCTTTCTTCTGCTCCGCCGGGTCCAGGGTACCGTTGGCGGCGTTGACGGCGTCGGCGTAGGCCTTTGGCGGCCCAGCCGGCCACAGCGGGTTGTTGGCCAGCCGGAAGGCGGTGCCCAAGGCCATTCTCGTCGGATACTTGTGCGAGTTGCCAGCGAACGAGAAGGTCATCTGGTAGTCCCCGCCGTTCAGCTTGGGATACCACTGCGCCGGGTCTAGAGGTTGCACGTCCAGCTCCACCCCTATCTTCTTGAGGTCCGCCTGCAGGAGCTGAGACATGTCCACCAGCTCCGGATAGTTGGTGGGGGCGACGATGGTCGCCTTGAACCCGCTGCCGTAGCCCGCCTTGCCCAGGAGTTCCTTGGCCTTGGCTAGGTCGAACTTGTAGAAGCCGTCGAACTTGGGGTTGTAGGCCAAGGAAAACTTCGGATAGAGGAGGACCGTGGGTTCACTCTGGCCAAAGAGAATCTTGTCCACGACGCTCTGGCGGTCCAGCGCCCACTGGATAGCCTGGCGGACCTCCTTCTTGACGAACGGCTCTTTCTGCGGGTTCAGGTAGAGCGTGTAGTGGTTGGCGGCCGTCTGGCCTCGGACGATGTTGAAGCTACCCTTCAGCCGGTCGTAGTCCTTAGGGGGGAGGGAGATGACCACGTCCACGGTGCCGGCTTGCAGCGCGGCCACCATGGCGTCCACGTCGCTGAAGATCTTGTAGACGACCTTGTCCACGTAGGGCTTGGGCTTGTCCCAGTAGTCGGGGAATCGCTCCAGGGTGGCGTGATCCCCGGGGATCCACTCCACGAACTTGAAGGCGCCGGTGCCCACCGGTCTGTTCTTCAGAGAGGCCATGGACTCGGGCGCAATGGTGGACATGACCTCCATCACATCCAGCATCTCCGGCGTGACCTTGGAGAAGTTGATGTCGACGGTGTATTTGTCTACGGCCTTCACCGACTCCACCGTCAAGGTGGAGGGGTACATGTGAATGCCCTCCGCTTTGTTCCGAGCCTTGTCGAAGTTCTTCAGCACGTCCTCGGAGGTCATCTCGCGACCGTTGTGGAACTTCACGCCCTGTTTGAGCTTGAGAGTGAGCGTCTTCCCGTCCTGGCTCGTCTTCCACGACTCCGCCAGCTCGGGGAAGAGCTTCATTTCGTGGTCGTAGCGCATGAACTGGTTGTACAGGACCTGCGTCATGGGGTAGTTGACCCACGACATATTGAAGGGGTCGAAGCTGGCGAAGTCCCCCATCACAGCTACGGTGACGGTGCCGCCAGTCTTGCCCGGGGTAGCGGCCAAGGCGGTGCCGCTCGCCTGCCGCAGGCCGCTCATGAGCACGAGGCCACCGCTTGCGTAGGTCACCCGGCGCAGAAACTGGCGACGAGAAATGGAGGTGTGGCCCTGGTTCTCGTAGTTGGATTCGCTGTTCATAGTATGTCCCTCCTCACATGCAGAGTGCTCATTCCTCTACGTTAGGTTTCAACAGGAGATACGCCCAGTGCTTGACTGAAGTCCCCCTCGCCATCACCTCCCTCGGAATGGTCTAGCAGACGCCCGCGCCCGGTCCGGTTCGCGAGCAGCCCTACAGCGCCCGCCTGGTCGGATCCAGCGCCTGCTGCAGGACGTCGGCGACAAAGTTGAGTGCCAGTACTAGTATCGTAATGGCCAGGCCGGGAAAGATGCCGTACCAGGGGGCCCGGTGCAGGTAGGCCCGGCCGGTGTTGAGCATGGACCCCCATGAGGCCTCGGGCGGCTTGGTCCCGAGGCCGAGGAAAGAAAGCCCGGCCTCCAGCAGGACGGCATAGGCCGCCGCCACCGTCATCTGCACAATGATGGGGGCGAAGCAGTTGGGCAGAATGGTGCGGAACATGATGTAAGCGTTGCCGGCGTCTAGGGCGCGCGCGGCCTCGACGTACTCCTTCTCCCGTTGCGAGAGGGTACTGCCCCGCGTCAGGCGGGAGAAAGCGGGTATGCTGACGATGGCGACGGCGATCATGGCGTTGAGCGAGCTGGGGCCCAGCACGCCCACGATGGCCATGGCGAGCAGTATGGCCGGAAAGGCCAGGAGGCAATCCAGCAGCCGCATGATCAGCGTATCCACCCGCCCACCGAAGTAGCCGGCGAAAAGCCCCAACGGGACGCCGATGGCGGTGGCGACGAGCACTGCAGCCGCGCCAGCGCCCAGTGAGATGCGTGCCCCGTAGATGACACGGCTCAGGATGTCCCGGCCAAATTCGTCGCTGCCGAAGAGGTACTGCGAGGAGGGAGGAGAGAACTGGTCAGGCTTGTTCATGGCCAGCGGGTTGGCCGGGGCCAAAAGCGGGGCCGCCAACGCCACCGCCGTGAGACCCAGGATAATCAGAAGACCGACCGTGCCGAGCGGGTTGCGCAGCACCATGCGGAGCGTGCGCAGGAAGGTGCCCTGCTGTGCGCCGGGCTTCCTATCGACGATGATCTGCCACTCCGCCTCGACACGCTCGGCCATACCCCTTCCCCCGCCC
>CALMNP010000103.1 GCA_937868875.1 uncultured Bacillota bacterium
TCGCCGACGACGCGCAGGTCGCTTTGCTGCTGCAGGATTTCCCGCGTACCCTCGCGCATCAGCGCGTGATCCTCGCCCAGGATGATCCGGATGACGTCCATTGGGATATTCCCTCACTCGATTGATTGCGCTCTGCCTTACACCTGTGGGGCAATATAGCCGGGTGGTTGCAGGTGGTTTCACCCGCCTCGTTACAGCGGTAACTCGGATGCGGGATTATTAACTATCGTGCCATAATTTTGTCGACGCATCAATGGTCTCCGGCACCGCCCCGAGGGACGGCGGCCCGCCGGATGCAGAGAGGGATGGGGATGCCATGGCGGATGAGCTGGAACAGCATTCTCCGGAATCGGACGGCTCAGGGGGCATGACGCGGCGCCGGTTTCTCAGCCTCGCGCAGATGGTTGGGGCCGGGGCTGCGGCTGTCGCCGCCGGAGTCCTCCCCCTGGAGTCCCTCGTCAGCGCCGAGGGCGGTCAGCCCGGTGGGGCGGAGACCAAGGTCAAGCATGACTGGGTCATGGTCATCGACCAGCGAAAGTGCGACGGTTGCAAGAAGTGTACCGAGGCCTGCCAGAAGATGCACTACCTGACCGGCGACCAGCAGTGGATTCGGGTCTACGAGACCGAGAGCGCGGCAGGGCAGAAGTCCTTCCTCCCCAGACCCTGCATGATGTGCGAGAATCCGCCGTGCCTCCGGGTCTGTCCGGTAGGGGCCACCTTCCAGGACGATGAAGGCATGGTCCTGATCGACCAGAACCGCTGCATCGGCTGCCGCATGTGCCTGGCCGCCTGCCCCTATGAGGGCCGGACCTTCAACTGGAACGACCCGCCTCAACCTCCTGCCGCGGTGGCCGCCAAGGGGACGCCCGAGTACCCGGTGCCCCAGGTCAAGGGGACGGCGGGCAAGTGCGTCTTTTGCGTGCACAACCTGCGTGCGGGCAAGCTGCCCGCCTGCGTGGACACCTGCAGCATGAACGCCCTCTACGTCGGCGACCGAAAGACCGACCTCGCCAGCAACCGCGAGGAAACCGTCAAGCTGTCCGCCTTCCTGAAGGAGAACAACGCCTACCGCCTCAAGGAGGAGCTGAATACCCAGCCGCGGGTCTACTACATCCCCGGCCACGGCGAGCTCCTGGAGTATTAGGGGGTGAAGCAGATGACCCATCCCAACAGCGCGGCCATTCGCGAAGCGGCCTTGCGCCCCCTGGACGGCGCCGGCGCCGGGTTCTGGGCCCTGCTGACCGGTCTCAGCCTGATCACGGCCTGGGGGCTGGCAGCCTGGGGCTACCAACTTGTCCACGGGCTGCACGTCACGGGCCTCAGTGACCGGATCTTCTGGGGCACCTATGAAACCAACCTGGTCACGTTCATCGGCCTCAGCTATGGGGGTGCCGTCGTCTCGGCCATCCTGCGTCTGACCGGGGCCGAATGGCGGTCGCCCATCACGCGCCTGGCCGAGGCCACCGCACTGGTGACGCTGCTCATCGGGGCCGTCTTTCCCGTTATTCACCTCGGGCGCCCGGAGCGGCTGTGGGAGATGTTTACGAGGCCGAACCTGAGCTCGCCCCTCGTCTGGGACTTGATTGCCGTCATGACGTACCTGTTCGCCACCATGGTCTTCCTCTATCTGCCGTTGATTCCCGACCTGGCGGCGGCCCGTGAGGAGTATGCCGC
This sequence comes from uncultured Bacillota bacterium, assembly GCA_937868875.1. Lineage (GTDB taxonomy): Bacteria > Bacillota > Sulfobacillia > JAMDAP01 > JAMDAP01 > JAMDAP01. The sequence continues at coordinate 1,675 of CALMNP010000103.1, forward strand.
CCGCGGCGGTCCCCGTTGGCGCGTGCGCCTCTACGACCGACTTTCCCTGGGCTGGAGCGACGCGCCGCAGCAGAAGCGTCTTCTGGAGTGGGGCGTCGGCGTCATGTCGGTGCTGATCATCCCGCTGGCGGTCACCGTGCACTCGGTGCTGTCCTGGGCCTTCGCCCTGACGGTACGCGAGGGCTGGCACAGCACCATCTACGCCCCCTACTTCGTCATCGCCGCCCTGTACTCGGGCGTCGCCGCAGTCATCCTGGTCGTCGCCGCCTTCCGCCGCGCCTATCGGCTCCAGGCCTTCATCGAGACCAGGCACTTCCGATACCTGGGATTCCTGATGCTGACCCTGGGGCTCACCTACCTGTACTTCACCTTCTCCGAGTACCTGACGGAGGGGTACGCCAATACGCGGGCCTCGGTCGAGGTCCTGGGACTGCTGCTGCAGTACCGCTTCGCCCCTCTCTTCTGGTCGTTCGTGGTGGGCGGCGTGTTGCTGCCGGTGGCCCTGGTGGCCGTCCCCCGAACCCGCACGGCCGCGGGAGTCACGTCCGCCGCAGCCCTGGTTGTGGCCGCCATGTGGCTCAAGCGCTTTCTCATCGTAGTCCCGGCGGAAGCCCTGTCACTGATGCCCGGCGGCCTGGCCGCCTACCGGCCCAGTTGGGTCGAGGTATCCATCACCATCGGCGCCGCCGCCGCCATTCCGCTCCTGCTGATGCTGTTCTTCCGCGTCTTCCCGGTACTCGCCGTCTGGGAAATGGAGCACGGGGGCGTTCAAGGGGTACCGGCAAGGGGGGATGACTGATGCGCCGCGCGCTGGTGGCTGCGGCCTTGGCCCTGGTGTTTCTGATGCTTCTGGCTCCTCTGGCGGCGGCCGACCAGCCCTCTGTCGCCGTGCCGGCGGCCACCGTTTCGCTGACGACGACCACGGCCCCGCAGGGCAGGGTCCTCCTGGCTGCGCAACTGACCGGCGTCGACGGCCGGCCCATCAGCAACCAGGACCTCCTCTTCTACGTGCGCACCAGCTTCTTCGGCGACCGGATGATGTACCTCGGCAGCAGCCAGACGGACACCTCCGGAGCCGCCTCCATCATGTTCGAGCCCACCTGGACCGGCACGCACCAGTTCCAGGTCAGCTTCGACGGAAGCAGCGGGTACCAGCCCGCCACCAGCGACGCGACCTTTGACGTCGCGCGGGTCGCGCCGCAGTCCCGGCCCGGTGAGGCACCCGGCATACCTTCCATCCGCTGGGTCACGGGCCTGCTGGGTCTGGCCGCAACCGCAGCCGTCTGGCTGGTGCTGTTGAGCGTCGTGCTGCGGGTGGGTCTTGGCGTCCGCCTCCACCGCGGATCGTCCGTTGCCCGCAAGAGTGGAGCAACGGTGCCGATTGGATCAAGAGGATAAGGGGGAACTCCAGTGAACGGTAGACTCGTGTCTCGGGTGTCCGGTGTCATGGCTCTCCTGGTTGTGTTTGCGCTCCTGGCCGGCTGCAGCAAGCCCGCGGCCACACAGCCCTCGCAGACGCAGCCGTCTCAACAGGCCGCGCCGTCCTTTGACAAGGTACTGGTCTCCTATGACCTCGTCCGCGGCTCGAAGAACGTGGCCAAGAACGAAGCTGCGGCGAAGACCTGCGTGGCCAGCAGCCGCTACCTGCACAACGAGGAGATCGTCTGGCGCATCAAGGTCACAGACCCGAAGACCGGCGAACTCCTCGACGACAAGGCTCTCTCCAGCGTCGCCGTTAAGCTCAGCGACGGCCAGGTGCTGAAGGCCCGCTACGGTGGCCACCCCGCCAAGAGCCCCACCGACTTCTTCTGGGCGGTCTCCTTTGACATCCCTGAAGGTTACCCCACCGGCCAACTCAAGTTCAATATCGACGTGGCCGGCAGCGACGGCCGCAGCGGCCAGCTGGTCAGCTTTAATGTGGCGCCTGCCCTCCTGACCATCATGGACGGCGCCGTCGCCAAGGTGGACGCCCCGAAGTAGCTCGAAAGCCCCTTCGCACTTCCTCCCGCGGAGGCCCGCGGGACCAGAGACCTGCGGGCCTCCGCTCCCTCCTGGAAAGGATGCTGACCTGTGAGGTTAAGAGCGACAACCTGGAGAACCCTTATCGTGGCCGTGTTGGTTCCAGGCATCATGGCCCTCGCCGCGTGCACCCGGGTGCCGGCCGGTACGACAGGGGCATCGTCGCCGCCGTCCCAGACCCCTGCAGCGCAGAACCCGGCCGCCAAGGGCCAGGTTGCCGCAGCCGGAGCCAGTACTGCAGCCCCTGAGCCCAAGGTTGAGTACGTCGGGCGGATGGCCCTGCAGCCGAACCACGGTCCGGCAGGCACAAGGGTGACCGCCAGCGGCTCCGGCCTTCCCTTGAACACGCAACTGCAGTTGGTCTGGAACACGGTCAAGGGCGAGTGGCTGACGTCCGGCGAATGGGGCGAGGAGTACCACGGCCGCCGCTTCACCCCTGTGACCCGACCGATGCAGATGGTGACCACAGACGCCGCGGGGCACTTCGAAGCGACCTTCACGGCGCCCCAGGACTTCGGCTTCTCACACGACGTCACCCTGGTGGACAAGGGGGTCATCCGCAACAAGGCTGCCTTCAGCATTGACCCGGTGGCCTCCCTCTCCACCAGCAGCGGCCCGGTGGGGACACCGATTCAGGTGACCCTGTCCGGCGTCGGCTGGCAGAACCTCGAGAACAGCTGGACGGTGGTATACGACAACAAGTTCACGGGCTGGCTCTCCTCCGTGACCACCGGCGGCCAGGCCAAGGCCGTCATCCCGGCCACGGGCTCCCCCGGGAAGCACGTCATTCAGATCATTCATGGCGCCTTCACCGTGCCCTACATGAACATGCAGCAGTCGCCCCAGCCGGACCGGCCCAGCTTCACCATGACCTTTACCGTGACGCCCGGTGACCCCGTATTGCCTCCGGTCGCCGCCTCTCAGGCCCTCCCCGCAGTGGCCGGAGCGGCTCCGGCTGGAACGGGCCCGGCCATCTGGACCAACCCCGCCGCGGGACCCGTCGGCACACCCTTCCGCCTGGAAGGGCGCGGCCTCCCGGCGGGAAAGACCGTGGACCTCCTCTGGGCACGGGTTAAGGGGAGCCGTGTATCCGGGAACGGATGGGATGAGGAGACGATACCCCTCGGCAAGGTACAGGTTGACGCCGCGGGTCACACCGTCCTGGACGGGCTCAAGGCCCCGGATGACCTGGGTGACCCGCACCGCATCGTGGCCCGGCTGGGCGACCAGTCCCTGGCCCAGACCACCTTTACCATCACGCCCTCCGCCCTCCCGGTGGAGCCCGCATCCGGACCCGTCGGCACCAACTTCCTCATCCACCTGAAGGGCGTGGGCTGGACCGAAACGGCGAACATCTACCTGGTTGTCTACGACAACGCCTACATCGGCTACGCCTGCGGTTTCAACAGTCAGGGGGACGTCCAGGTCTTCCTCAAGGCGACAGGCGACCCCGGCTGGCACTTCATCGACCTTTATCCTGGCATCTACAAGGGCCAGGAGATGGCCGGCGTGCAGAACTTCCGCATTCCCCAACTGACCGCGGCCGATGACCACCCCCTGGAACGTCTGCCCGTCTTCCGATTCGCGTTTCGGGTGACGGAGAAGTAGAA
>CALMNP010000104.1 GCA_937868875.1 uncultured Bacillota bacterium
CCGTGGCGGCCTCTCGCATCCGTGGCGGCCTCTCGCATCCGTGGCGGCGCGAGGTGGGCGTGAGCCGCGAGGCCCGCGTAGCCGCGTCAGCCGCCGAGAACCCGCACGAGGAAGTGGTGTCTGTGGAAGACCGCTTGCACGATCCCATCATCCCCACCCAGCGCGACGCGGCGCCCCGGCAGAAGCCGGGGGCGGCCGGGATCAGCGGGCCGGGAGCCATCGCCGACCCGGGCCAACTGAGGCGCCCGGAGTGGCTTAAAATCCGACTGAACGACGGCGCCAACGTCACGGACGTGCGCCGTCTCATGCGCGGCCTCACCCTGAACACCGTCTGCGAGGAGGCGCGCTGCCCCAATCTCAACGAGTGCTGGCACCACCGCACGGCCACCTTCATGATCCTGGGCAGCATCTGCACCCGGGCCTGCGGCTTCTGCGCCGTGACCACCGGGCGCCCGACGGAACTGGACCTGGAGGAGCCCCTGCGCGTGGCCGAAGCCGTGCAGCAGTTGGGCCTCCGGCACGTGGTGGTGACCTCGGTGGCCCGCGACGACCTGCAGGACGGCGGCGCCTCCATCTTCGCCGAAACCATTCGCCAGGTTCGGCGGCTGTCGCCCGGCACCAGCATCGAGGTGCTCATACCGGACTTCGGCGGCGACGCGGCCTCTCTCAAACTGGTGATGGACGCCCGACCCAACATCCTGAACCACAACCTGGAGACCGTGGCGCGCCTCTCCGATTCGGTGCGGTCCAAGGCCAAGTACCCGCGTTCGCTGGAAGTGCTGCGGCGGGCCAAGGAGATGGACGGCACCATCTACACCAAGTCCGGCATGATGCTGGGCCTGGGGGAGGAGTGGGACGAGGTGGTCCAGACCCTGCGGGACCTGCGCGGGGTCGGCGTGGACATCGTCACCATCGGCCAGTACCTGCGCCCCACCCTGCGGCACCTGCCCATTGTGCGCTACGTGCCGCCGCAGGAGTTCGCGCGGCTTAAGGATGTGGGGTTGGAGATGGGCTTTGCCCATGTGGAGTCCGGCCCATTGGTGCGCTCCAGCTACCACGCCCACGAGCAGGTGCAGGGGGCGCAGGCGGCGGAGAACGGCACGGGCGCCGCAGCGGCGGGCGTCAACGGCGCCGCCACCCTGGCATGAGCGACCTGGGGGTGGTCTGGCTCGGCCGGCGCCCCTACGAGCCGGTCTGGGACCTTCAGAAGCGGCTGGTGCAGGCTCGCCGGTCGGGTCGGACGGGCGACATCCTGCTCTTCGTCGAGCACCCGCACACCTACACGCTTGGCCGCCGCGGCGACCCCGGCCACCTGCTGACGGGCGAGGACGCCCTGGCGGAGGAGGGCATTCCCTTCGTCCGCATCGACCGGGGCGGCGACATCACCTACCACGGGCCCGGCCAACTGGTGGGCTACCCGATTCTGGACCTATCGTCCTGGAACCAGGACCTGGTCCAATACGTCCGAATGCTGGAGGACGTGCTGATTCGCGCCCTGCGCGACTTCGGCGTGGAGTCCGGCCGCCTGGAAGGCTACACCGGCGTCTGGGCCGGCCGCAACAAAGTGGCGGCCATCGGCGTCAAAGTAAGCGGCGGGATAACCAGCCACGGGTTTGCTCTGAACGTCGACACCGATCTGTCCTACTTCGACCGCATCATTCCCTGCGGCATCCGCGACCGGGGGGTTACCTCCCTGTCCCGGCTGCTGGGGCGCTCCCTGGACCTGGACGAGGCGCGGGAATCCATCGCGCGCCACTTCGCCCAGGTCTTCGGCGTGCAGCCCAGGCCGCTGACTCCTGAGGAGCTGCTGACGTGAACGAACGGGCAACGAGGGCCCTGGAATTCGACAAGGTAAGGGACCTTCTGGCGGAGCACGCCACATGGGCTCTGGGCAAGGAGCTGTGCCTGGCTCTGGAGCCGTCCACCGACGTGCGCGAGGTGACCCGTCGCCAGCAGGAGACCACGGAGGCGCGGCGCCTGCTGCGGGACGGGTCCAGCCCGCCCCTGGGCGGCATTCACGACGTGCGCGAGGCCCTGGAGGAGGCGCGGGTGGGCCGCATCCTGGAGCCGGTCACGCTGCTGGACCTGGCCGATACGCTGTACGCCGCCACCCGGCTCAAGAAGTACCTGCTGGACCGCCGTGAGGACGCGCCGCTCCTGGCCGAACGCGGGGCGGTGCTGGGCAACTTCCGCGGCCTCGAGGACGAGATTCGCTCGGCCATCACCGACAAGGCGGAGGTGGCGGACGACGCCAGCCCGGAGCTGAAGGACATCCGGCGCAAGATCCAGGTCACCCACGCTCGGGTACGGGACAAGCTGGAGCAGTTCATCCGCTCCGCCGAGGGCATGCGCGTGCTGCAGGACCCCCTGGTCACCTTGCGGGGCGACCGCTTCGTCGTGCCCGTCAAGCAGGAGTACCGGGGGCAGGTGCCGGGCATCGTCCACGACAGCTCGGCCAGCGGCGCCACCCTCTTCATCGAGCCCATGGCCGTGGTGGAGATGAACAACGATCTGCGCCAGTTGGAGTCGGCCGAACGGGAGGAAGTCCTCCGCATCCTGCGCCGGCTGAGCACCCGCGTGGCGCAGCAGGGCGCCCCCCTTCAGGAGACGCTGCAACAGTTGGGCGAGCTGGACTGCATCGTGGCCCGGGCCCATCTTTCCGCGGCCCAGGACGCCTGGGAGCCGGAGATCAACCAGGAGGGCATCTACGAGATTCGCCGCGGCCGGCACCCGCTGCTGCGGGGCGAGGTGGTGCCGGTGGACGTGCACCTGGGCAAGTCCTTCGACACCATGGTCATCACCGGTCCCAACACCGGCGGCAAGACGGTCACCCTGAAGCTGCTCGGGCTTTTCACCCTGATGACCCAGGCCGGCCTGCACATCCCCGCCGGCTCCGGCAGCCGCATCGCCCTGGTGGCCGAGGTGCTGGTGGACGTCGGCGACGAGCAGAGCATCGAGCAGTCGCTCTCCACCTTCTCCGCCCATATGACCAACGTGGTGCGGATTCTCAAGGCCGTGGCGGAGGAGCGCGCCGGACGCGACCGGCCCCTGGCCGGCCGTCTCGCTGAATACCAGACCCGCGGCTGCCTGGTCCTGCTGGACGAGGTAGGCGCGGGCACGGACCCGGCGGAGGGCGCCGCCCTGGCCATGTCCATCCTGGAGTACCTGCACGCCTCCGGTGCTCGCACGGTGGCCACCACCCACTACTCCGAACTCAAGACCTTCGCCTACAGCCGGCCGCGGGTGGAGAACGCTTCGGTGGAATTTGACGTCGAAACCCTGCGGCCCACCTACCGGCTGCTCATCGGCCTGCCCGGCCGCTCCAACGCCTTCGAGATCTCCAGCCGCCTCGGCCTCTCCGACGAGGTGGTGGACCGGGCACGGCAGTTCCTGACCAAGGAGGACCTGAAGGTCGAGAACCTCATCCGCAGCATGGAGGAGACCAAGCGCGCGCTGGAGGAGGAGCGGTCGCAGGCCGAATCCTCCCGGCGCGAGGCGCAGCGGCTGCGGGAGGACCTGCGGCGGCAGCGCGACGAACTGCAGGCCAAACGCGACAAGCTTCTCGACGAGTCCCGTCAGGAGGCCCTGGACCTGGTCGCCGCCGCCCGCCGCCAGGCCGACGGGGTCATCCGCGACCTGCGCCAGGCCAAGGAGCAGGCGGAGCAGGAGCGGATCATCCAGGAGGCCCGCAAGTCGCTGGAGGAGGCCAGGGCCGACCTCACGGCGGCACGGCGCAAGTCGGTCCCGGCCGAGGATGAGGGAGAAACCCCCACCGACCTCAAGGTGGGAGAGGGCGTCTACCTCAAGACGCTGGACCAGCGCGGCCATGTCCTGGGGGTCCCCGATTCGGAGGGGATGGTCCTGGTGCAGGCCGGCATCCTCAAGATCAAGGTGAAGCTGGCCGACCTGCGGCGTGAGCCGGCGGCGGACCTGACCGTCGACGGCGGCCCGTCCGGCCGGGCCACGACCGGGCGCGCCGGCGCTGCAGGCAGGGCTGCCACGACCGGCCGCGGCCGCCGCGGCGGGACCAGCGCCATGGCCCAGGCCAAGGCGCAGACGATGGCCACCGAGGTGGACCTCCGCGGCCTGACCGTGGAGGAAGCCATCGCCAAGACGGATAAATACCTGGACGACGCGATCCTGGCCGGTATCGGCCAGGTGCGGATCATTCACGGCAAGGGTACCGGCGCCCTGCGCCAGGCCATCGGCGAGTACCTGCACGGCCACCGGCTGGTGGCCCGGTACCGCCTGGGCGAACAGGGCGAGGGGGGCGACGGCGTGACCGTGGCCCACCTGGTGGAATAGCGAGGAGGTCTCTTCGTGCGAGGAAAGACAATCGTCATTCTGGTTCTGGTCCTGGTGGTGGCCGTGACCGGCGGCTTTGCCCTGGGAAGCTGGTACCTGCGCCAGGACGCCAAGGCGGCGGACCCGGCCAGGGCCGCGCAGGAAGTCACCGGGCCGACCGCCCCGGCCGGCTCCGAGACCGTCCGCGTGGTCAAGGTGACCCCGGAGGGCGAGGGCGTTGAACTGCCGCGGATTGAGGTTGGCTTCGACGCCAGGCCGAAGGACACCAAGCCCATCGAGGATGGCTTCTCCGTAGTGCCGCAGCTCGCCGGTACCTTTACCTGGCAGGACCAGACCCTGGTGTTCACACCGTCACAGCCCTTCCAGCAGGGCAGGCTGTACACCGTGCACCTGGAGGCCTCCAGCGTGGTCCCTGGCGTCGACGGCCGCTGGGTGGACGGCAAGGGGACCAGTTGGTCCTTCGTGGCCGGGGGTGCGGCCTCGGGCGTCGTTGAGGGCATCCAGTTCTACGGCGCCGGCTACCAGGTCGCGGAGTTGGGCATGGACGGCTCCGCTCAGGCGGGGGTGCCCTGGCCCGCGGACAAGTCCCTGGACGACGGCATCTGGTCGGCCGACGGCGGCAGGCTGCTCTTCCAGTCCGGCTTCCTGTTCACCTTCGATGTGAGCAGCCAGCAGGTGGCCCAGGTGATCGGCCTGGAGCAGGGCGAGCCGGAACCCTACCACGCCTCGTGGTCGCCCGACGGCCGGTCCGTGGTCTTCCAGCGTTCCGGCAAGGTGTACATGCTCAGCCTGTCCCGCAGCGCCGCCCCGAAAGCCCTGGGAGGCACCTACAAGGGCGCCGTTTACCCCGCCTGGTCGCCGGATGGCGGCTGGGTGGCTGTCCATGCCTCACAGGGAAGTTCCGGTGAGCTGTGGGTTGCCCCCATCGGCGGCGGAGAGCCCAAGCGCGTGGCGGACAATGTGGGCGGCCTGAGGCCTTTCGCCTGGGCGCCGACGGGCAAGTCGCTGGCCTACATTCGGGGCAGGGGTGACAAGGCCGAACTGCACATCTACGATGTCCCCACCGCCAAGGACCTGCTGGTCGGGCCGGTGCCGGGGGGACAGCTTTACTGGTCGCCGGACGGGGCCCGCCTCGCGATCCTGACCGGCAACGAGACGGGCGACCTGTGGACCGTCTCCGCCGGCGGGCAGGACGCGATGCCTGTGGCCCGCAACGTGCGGGGCGGGCAGGGGACGGTGGCCTGGTCCCCCAGCGGCGCCTACCTGGCCTACGTGGACAGCAAGGGGCACATCTGGCGCGTCCGCGCCGACGGAGACGGTGCGAAGCAGATCAGCGGCGGGACGGAATCCTGGAGCCTGATCCGCTGGGCTGCCCAGTAAGCAGGGAGGCAACCATCTTGCAGCGTGAGCCGGGAGCCTATCAGAAGGCGGTGCTTGCCAAGCTTGAGGCCACCACCGGCGTCGCACCGCAGGGGCGACTGGCGGGGGCCCGTTTCGTCGGCTCCGGCCGTATCAGTTATTGTAAAGAGTACCTGCCACCCAATACGTTCGTGGTTATCTCATCGCTTGCCGATCCGGATTTTCTGCTGGAGATTAACGCCGTTGCGGCTCTCCCGGAAGAGTGACCGCCAGAAGGCCATCTGGCCGGCCATTGCACCATCGGGCTGATTTCGTGTCTTTCAAAGCCACCGAAGGGCAGCGTGCCGTATCCGGCGTGCTGCCCTTCCTACGTTCGCCTCAGCTGCGCAGGGTTTGGCGCCACCTGCGGCTAATGCCAATGGCAAGCGTTTGCAAAAGGAGGGCTTTCCCATGCGCATAGGCCTGGTCCAGGCCCGCTTTCCCCAGTCCGTCACCGCCGGCGTGGCGAGCG
>CALMNP010000105.1 GCA_937868875.1 uncultured Bacillota bacterium
GCTCCCTGCCGGTCAAGCTGGACATCGTGGAGAACCGTACGGTGTCCGCCACCCTGGGCGCCGACTCGATTCACAAGTCGGTCATTGCCGGTATCATCGGCCTGGTCGGCGTCATCCTGTTCATGATCATCAACTACCAGTGGAAGGGCGTCGTCGCTGACTTCGCTCTGCTGGTGTACGTGCTGCTGAACCTGATCGCCCTCTGGGGCGTTCACGCCGTGCTCACCCTGCCGGGCATCGCCGGCTTCATCCTGTCCATCGGTATGGCCGTGGACGCCAACGTGCTGATCTACGAGCGCGTCCGAGAGGAGCTGCGCAACGGCAAGACGGTGCGGGCGGGCCTGCAGGCGGGCTTCCACCGGGCCATGAACGCGGTAATCGACTCCAACATCACCACTCTGGTGGCGGCCGCGATGCTCTACTGGCTCGGCACTGGCCCGATCAGGGGCTTTGCCGTAACCCTGGGCATCGGCGTGCTCATCTCGATGTTCACCGCTATCACCTTCACCCAGATCCTTCTGCACCAGCTGGTCAACAGCGGCCTCGGCAGCAAGCGGTTCTTCGGCGTGAAGGACGGCGAGACCAACGTCTACCCCAAGTACGACTTCATGAAAACGGCCAAGACCTGGATTATCATCTCGCTGGTCGTCACTGCGGTCGGCGTGGGCTCCCTGGCGATCCAGCGTCTCAATACGAGCGTGGACTTCACTTCGGGCACGTTCCTGACACTGAAGTTCCAGCAGCCCACAACCATGACGGCGCTGCGCTCGGCCCTGACTCAGGCAGGCCGTGGCGATGCCACGGTGCAGGGCGAATCGGACAGCGAATACACCGTCAAGACCGTGGCCATGTCCGACGACCAATCCAATCAGCTGATCAAGGACATCGAGTCCAAGGCCGGCAAGATTGAGACCTTCTCCAAGGACCTGGTGGCCCCGTCCATCAGCAGGGAGCTTCTGTGGGACGCCATCAAGCTGCTGGTCTATGCTTCGCTGATCCAGATCGTCTATATTACGGCGCGGTTCGAGTTCCGCATGGCAACGACCGCGGTGGTGGCCCTGCTGCACGACGCACTGATCGTCCTCGGACTGTTCTCGCTGCTCCGGCTGGAGGTCAACGCCTCGTTCGTGGCGGCGGTCCTGACCATCATTGGTTACTCCATGCATGACACCATCGTCGTCTTCGACCGCATCCGCGAAAACCGGAAGCTGCGCAGGAAGGGCGAAACGCTGGAGGAACTGGTCAACGCCAGCGTCAACCAGAGCTTGAGCCGTACCCTGAAGACGGTTGCGACCACCCTGATCACCGTGGTGGCGGTACTAATCTTCGGCGGCAGCACGGTGCAGGCTTTCGCCGCGGCCCTGACCATGGGCATCATCTCCGGCACCTACTCCTCGGTCTTCATCGCCAGCGCCCTGTGGGCCTGGTGGGAGAAGTGGTCCGCGGCCCAGAAGAAGGCCAGGGTCAGCCAGGCCAAGGCAAGCAAGGCCTAAATAACGAGCACCGTCCTCCAGAGCCGGTCGACGCTTCCGCGTTGACCGGCTTTTTTCTGTTTCTCCGCTATTTGGCAGGGTTGCATGGGGTCCTTTGTCATACGCTAACCACGAAACGCGGATGTGAACGACGCTCTGCGGCGGGCCGGCCCCATCGGGACCGCCGGGAAAGGAGAAGCCCGTGACCACCGCCACCGCGCCCAAGATCGCTCACCTTAGAACCGTCGGCCACTGGGAGGGCGGGACCAGGACCCGGCACCAGGTGCGCGACTTAGCGGCCTTCTACACGGACGAGCCCAAGGAGATGGGTGGCACCGACACCGGCCCCAATCCTATGGAGACCATTCTCTCAGCTCTTAACGGCTGCCTGGCCGTCATGATTCAGCTTGTCGCCAAGGAGATGAACTTCCGCTATGACGGGCTGGAGCTGTCCGCCGACGG
>CALMNP010000106.1 GCA_937868875.1 uncultured Bacillota bacterium
TCCGGCCTGTAACCGGGGCGCTGCAGCGTCCGCCGCGTCCGCATCCATCGCCAGGTGGCCTGGGTGCTGGAGATCCTGGGGCGTGTCAGGCACGTTCTCGCCTTTCACGGGCATCACCTCCGGTTCACATCGGAGAATACCCTATGTACTGTGGTGTTATGCCCGGTCTGGCCGACATCGAAGTAGGGAGACGACAGGTAGGAAGACAGAATGAAACGAAGGCACGCCCTGGGGCGGCCTTCGTCGTAATTACTGCGTGTCCTCAACGACCTGAGAGCTGGCTTTCGGCCAGAGCGATCAGCCGCTTCACCATCTGGCCGCCGATCTTGCCGCCCATGTGGCCGCCCACCCTGCCCGTATCACGGGCGGTCAGGTTGCCGTTGTAGCCCGGTTGCAGCGGAACGCCCACCTGTGCGGCCACCTCATACTTGAGCTCGTCTAGGGCCTGGTTGTAAGCGGTCGGATTGACGGGACGACCCGCCACGCCGAACTCGGAAACGACCTGGCTCTTCAGCTGGTCGAGGGCCGGTGATGCCGAGGGAACCAGATGGTCGTTGTTGTCTCTGTTGTTGGCCATGCGTTCACCTCCCTTGATTGTAACGCGCGAGTTTAGTGTTTCCCTTGCCACAGACGGAATGCTGGCAAATTTGCCCGCGCCCGGGACGGCGACAGCGGCAGGAAAATTCAGGTGGACGGTCGAAGTCCATGCCCTAGCAGCTTGTCCTGCCTGTATCGAGATGGCTGCAGCGGAGAGGGTAGAGATGACCGACGCGGTGGGAAGAAAATCGCAGCCGACCGAAGAGACCAGGCCCACGGGCGGGTTGACCCTGGGAGAGGCCTGCGAAACGCTGGGCCTGCCTCCGTCGACTTTCCGCCAGATCATCGGGGAGTTTGAAGACCTCCTGGACCAGGCGGACGAAGACGAGGGCGCCGTTGCCATGCTCAGCCCGGCGGTGATGGAGCGTCTGCGCTCCATCGTGCAGTGGCGCAATCAGGGCGTGCCGGTCCAGGAGATCCGGGCCCGGCTGCAGGGCGCGCCCGTGGCGGCCGCCTCCGCTGCGGAGCTCCAAGACCACGAGAGGCTGCTGGTCGAGCAACTGGAGCGGATGAACCGGGAGCTGCAGAAGAGTGAGGAGCGTCGGGTGGAGGACCGGGACCGCATGCTCACCGCTATGATGCGCACGCAGCAGGAGATTCAGCACCTGCGCTACAGCTTGACCCTGAGTTCGCGAAAGGACCGCAAGAAGAGAGGATTCTTCAGCCGGCTCTTCGGCTAGAGCCGGGGCCATCGTGATGCAGACGGCTCGTTCACGGCGGTCACTACCTGCGTAGTGGCCGTTTTCGGTCCTACCGGGACATTGTCTGATGGGTCTGCTATAATGGCGACGAATCGAGGTTAAGAAAGCGGTGAATTGCCAATGCTGGAAGGGCTGGACCTGACACCGGCCCCGGCCGGTGCGCCTGGCCTTCAGATAGACGCGGCTGCAGCCTCGCGTATTCACCGCAAGGCCGACCCGTCGTATTACATTGAGACCTATGGATGCCAGATGAACGAGCATGACAGCGAGGTCATGGCCGGCATCCTGGAGAAGATGGGCTACCGCCGCGTGCCTGAGTTGGAGGCGGCGGACCTCATCCTGTTCAACACCTGCGCCATCCGTGAGCACGCGGTGGAGCGCACGCTGGGCCGCATGGCGGCCCTCAAGCGTCTCAAGTATGTCAAGCCGGAGGTCATCATCGGCGTGGGCGGCTGCCTGCCGCAGCAGGAGGGGGCCGTGGAGCGCATCAAGAAGCGCGCGCCCCACCTGGACGTGGTCTTCGGCACGCACAACCTCTACCGGCTGCCCCAACTGCTGGAGTCGGCGCAGACGTCCGAGTACCCGGTCATCGAGGTCTGGGACGCGGAGGGCGAGGTCATCGAGAACCTGCCTGCCGTGCGGCCCGAGGGCGTCAAGGCCTGGGTGACCATCGCTTATGGCTGCGACAAGAAGTGCACGTACTGCGTCGTGCCCTACACCCGCGGCAAGGAGCGGAGCCGGCGCCCCGGCGAGATCGTCGAGGAGGTGCGCGGCCTGGCCGCCCAGGGGTACAAGGAGGTCACCCTCCTGGGGCAGAACGTTAACTCCTATGGCAAGGACTTTGCGCCGGCGGCCTATGACTTCGGCGACCTGCTGCTGGACCTGGACCGCATCCAGGACCTGGAGCGCGTCCGCTTCATGACCAGTCACCCGCGCGACTTTACGCGGAAGATGGTCGACGCCATCGCCCAGTCCCGGGTGGTGTGCGAGCAGTTCCATCTCCCGGTGCAATCCGGCAGCAACCGGACCCTGAAGCGCATGCTGCGCGGCTACACCCGCGAGAAGTACCTGGACCTGGTGAACTACGTGCACGACAGGGTGCCGAATGCGGTCATCACCACGGATATCATCGTTGGTTTCCCCGGCGAGACGGAGGAGGAGTTCCAGGACACCCTCTCCCTGCTGCGGGAAGTCGAGTTCGACAGCGCCTACACCTTCAGCTTCTCCGTGCGTGAGGGCACGCCCGCGGCGCGGATGAAGGGGCACCTGCCGGAGGAGGTCAAGAAGGATCGCCTCAACCGGCTCATGGAGGTGCAGAACGAGATCAGCCGCCGCAGGATGATGGCGGCCGTCGGCTCCACGCTGGAGGTCCTGGTGGAAGGACCGAGCGACAAGAACCCGGACGTCCTGTCCGGGCGAGATAGGGGCGGCCGGCTGGTCCTGTTCGAGGGGCCGGCGTCGGCAGGGGCCGCCTCTGGAGGGCCCGGGGTCCTCACCGGGCAGCTGGTGCCGGTTCGAATCACCGAAGCCCGCACCTGGACCCTGTACGGGGTCAGGCGGGAGAATGAGCTGGGCCGCCGCCAGTTGGCTGAAGCGGCGCCCGCAGAGGAGGTTTCGGCTTGAGTCTGGAGGAACGCACCATCGACACCGTGGCCCGGCCCGAGGCCGGCCTCATAGGCATCAAGGTGGACCAGTATCTGCTCGTGGCCAAGGCCCGTGAGCTTTCCGAACTGTTGGCCGACTCCGAGGAGGTGGCGGAGTTCACCGCCGCCGAGGAGGCCATGCTGAACGACCCGGAGGCCTCGCGACTGCTCAAGGAGGCCGAAGAGGCCAAGCAGTACACGCACTTCACCGCAGCGACCCGGGACAAGGCGCTCATGGACAGGGCCATGGAGGATTTCTATAAGGCGGAGGAGGCCCAGCGGGAGTACCCGCCCATCCGGCGGTACAACGAGGCCAAGGACGCCCTTCAGGTCCTTCTGGACCGGCTCAACGCCATCATCACCTACCCCATCACCGGCAACGAGAACCCGGCCGGCGGCGGGGGAGGGTGCGGCAGCGGCGGTGGGTGCAGCAGCGGCGGCTGCTCCAAGTAATCCCAACTTTTGACTCATCCAGGGGCCCGGAGCGATTGGCTCCGGGTCTCTTTTTTATGTCCCAAGCCAGGGGGTCTCGGAGAAAAGAAGTGCTTGACAATCCCCGGACGGGGTTTATATATTACCAATGGGTAACATATATGGAGGTGGCGCAATGCCGGTGGTAGAGCGTTCCGTGGAGATCAAGGCGAGCCCCAAGACCGTCTGGACCCTGATGGCCAGCCAGGAGGGGCTCAGGCAGTGGTTTTGGCCCGACCTTGAGATTGACATGCGACTCGGCGGGGGGCACCGGCACTACGTGGCTGAATTGGACCAGTGGATCGTCGGCACGGTGCTTGATATCGTTCCGGAACAATCACTGGTGCTGTCGTGGTTCGAGGAGAACACGGACTGGGTGCATCCGATTCGGCTGACGTTTACGCTGGAGGCCATCCCCGGCGGAACTCGGGTCACCCACCGATACGATGGCTTCCCCGGCATTGGCAAGCCCAGCTGGGAGCGGACCCAAAGGGCGTACGAGATCGGCGCGGACCGGCACGCCCTGCTGGAGCGTCTAAAGGCCGCAGTGGACTCCACCCATGCCGCCTGAGGGCGAGAGTAGCGACGAACTCTTTCGTGCCCTCGGCGACCCCACCCGCCGTGCCATCCTGGACCTCCTGGCCCAGCGCGAGGTCATGACCGTAACCGAGCTGGCGGCCCGTTTTCCGTCGCTGGTTCGGTCGGGCATATCCAAGCACCTGATGGCCCTGCGCCAGGCCGGCCTGGTCTACGCCACCCGGCAGGGACGTGAGCAGCACTATCGGGTCAATCCCGAGGCCATGCGTAAGGTGCTTCGCCCCTGGGTGGAGAAGTACGAGAAATACTGGGACGAGCGGCT
>CALMNP010000107.1 GCA_937868875.1 uncultured Bacillota bacterium
CGACTACTTCGCTGACCAGGGGCTCTCGCGGCCCAAGTATCACGGGCTGCACAACATGCAACTGAACGCTTTCTTGACCGGCATGGCCACCCTCTTGCACAAGCTCTATGACCTTATCGAAGAAGCAAGCCACCAAGAAGCAGAGCCAGAGCGTTATCCGACTTTGGACCTGTGGAACCTGCCCTTGGAGAAGGCCATCCGCGAGCGGTGGAAGCACTTTCACGAGGAGGATGAACTGTTAGCCTTCCCCGACGGCTGAAGGAGCAGCCATCCAACGCTGGATAGCCCGGCAGTGGACCTCGTGAGTGCCAGAGCTTGCCAAGGGGAAGAGAGAGATGCGCCTTGGTAACGATTATCTCTAGGCTCTCTGCTGGATTCTGCCCTGAATGCGCTCTATTGCTGCCACGCTCGTGATACATCGGGCCGGACAACCAGCCGCTGTTTATTTGGTAAGGAGCGAATGAGCCTGCTACCCCCACTCGGCCACCTCTTGCAGATGGAGCCAAGGGAGTTCTGTTAGATACTCATATTAATTATACCACAGCCTGAATCAAAAAACAACGTCTGGAGAGGGACCGTTACGAGTTTGGGACAAGGTTCTGAGCCACCTCCAGGGGCCAGGCCAGGCTCCAACCGGCGCAGAGGGAAGCCATGGGCACCTGGCTGATGTCGTAGCCAGCCAGCTCCAGCGGGCACTTGCCCCGAATTCTGGGCTGGGCATCCTGCGAGAAAGGCGTGAAGCGGTACACCTTCTCGAAGACACCCAGGAAGAGCTGGGCGGTCTCGATGGTGTCGAAGCCGCAGAAGTTCTGGTAGTGCTGGTCAAAGCGTCGGATGACTAACTCCACCGTGTTGTTGGTGGTGGGGATCAGGTCACTCTCGATGCCGTTGACCAAGGTGGCCCAATGCCGTTCCAGGAACTGGAAAATCACCGCTGCGGCAGGAGTCTCTTTCATGTACTTCTCCCGCAAAGCCATCACCTTCTGGTAGCGCTTGTGGGCGGTGCGTTTGGTTCTGGCGTCAAAGATGAGGTAGATCTCCTGCTTGAGCGCCTCAGCCTCGGGATGGGTCTCGGCGTAACCAGACCCATAGACTTCCTTAAAGTAGTCCTGCACGTTCTGCAAGGCGTGAAAGATGCATTCGTGGTGCACTGCCTTAGGGAAGACCTGGGCGATGAGCGGCCCGTAGTCCTGGCGCAGGTCGGTGACGATGACTCGCGGGTGATACCCCTTGGCCCGCAGGGCCAGCAGGAAGGCCTGGGCGCTCTCCTTGTTGTTGTAGGGGTAGATGGCGATATGCAACAGGTCATAGGTGTAGACGTCCACGGCCAAGTAGACGTACATCCAGCGGCGCATGTCCCCTTCTGGCTTGTTGTTCTTGGGCACCAGGACGTACTTCTCGTCGATGCCCACCACCCCGCTGGACTTCACCACCCCGAACAGGGCGGCCACCGGCAGCAGTTCGTACCCCCAGGCGCTCACCCAGCGGTAGACGGTCATGCTGGCTACTCCCAGCGCTTGCCCCGTGCGCCGATAGGTGCTGTAGCCCCAAGCATACATCTGCACGGCCCGCAGGTGCACCTCCGTCCGGTAGCGCGAATAGGGCACCAGGCCGGGGGGCAGGTGGGTGAAGCTGCCCTTGTCACACAGCGGGTTGCGACAGTAGTAGCGATAGACCTCCACTGTCTGGGGGTTGCCCTCAGCGTCGCAATACTTCTTCAGCCTGGGCTTCCTGCTCTTGCGCACCACGTGGGTCGAGCCGCAGTAGATGCAGCGCACCGTCCCATCGGTGACCTCTTCCCAGTGGCCAAACACGACCCTTTCCACGCATATCATCCAAGGCAGAGCCTTGAGCGGCGGCGGGGCCACCATCCCCACCTCGGCGGCCAGGGTCCGCAAATCCACCACCGCGATTTGCTCTTGCGGCGTCAGTCGCACCCCAGCCTCCACTTTGGCCAGCAAGACCTCCACCTGAGCCAGCAACTGCTTCACCAGCCAGTTGTCCCGGGGGCGGATACTCTCCGCCGTCAGGTGGTAGCGTTTCACCAACTCCTGACGCAACCGCGACCAGCCACTCTGTTCCGCCGCCTGCCGCACCTGGCGTTCACTGACCGCCACCCCCTGCTCCCGCAAGTGCTGGTGGACTTCCTTCACCCCCCACCAAGGGAAGCTGACAAACACCGCTACGATGCGGGCCATCAACTCACCCGTCAACACCTCGACGGTCTTCAAGCTCAACAGATTGGGCCAATCGGCCTCCAGCCAATACTTCTCCACCCGACTGATGTCGGGTTGGGGCATCTGAAACCAAGCCGCCAGTTGTTGCTGAGGCACGAAGGGCGTCCGCCCCTCCCTGGTGCGCCGTCCTCCCCGCTGCGGCCCCGCTACCTCCAGCAGACGCAGAAAGAGCATCAGCATCCTCACGCGGAAGGGATGGTCTCCGGCCACCTGGAGGGTGAAGTGGCCGCAGAGGGTGGCGGTATAGCTGCCATCCTCCTCTGGCACCACCTCTGCCCAGGGCTCTGGCCGACCGCAGACCACACAGCCCAGGCCCAGCGTCCAGGAACCCTGGTTCTCGTCCAGCGCACCCAGCCGTGGTGGAGGGAAAGTCACCTGAGTCCCTCTCCGCAGCAGCGTGCCCAGGGTCAGGCCCAGGTAACCCACCATCAACCAGCGCTGAGCTTGCCACCCCAGCCAGTTCCCTCCCTGCCATTCCGGCTGACGCCGCAGCCAGGGCCACAGAAGTCCGGCCCTT
>CALMNP010000108.1 GCA_937868875.1 uncultured Bacillota bacterium
CTGCTCAGCCAGCTCCGCGTCCGGGCCCGCGAAGGTTGTCCCCCCGCCGGCTGCCAGATGCCTGGGTACCCCTACTCGACCTGGATCGCCATCGGACTGATGGTGGCCATCATGGCCAGTATGCCCCTGGTGCCGGGGCAGGCAGCAGGGCTGGTGGCGGGGTTGGCTCTGGTGGGCCTGTCCGGCCTGGCCTACTGGCTGACGCGACGCGGCCGGACGCCGTCAGGTGGCCGCGGGGGTGAGGCAGCACGGGAGGAGCCGCGACAGGGGGACGGGCCTCTGCCGCTGGCGTAGATGGGCCTGCTCGGGCACTACCAAAGGGGCGGGCCGAACCGGCCCGCCCCCCGTCAGATGGCCACCTCGACCCCGTACTCGCACATCCAGGTATCCACCTGGACCAGGTAGCCGAAGAACTGGGCGTCGTCCATCAGCTGGCCGAACCAGGGCGAACCCGTGGCAGCCTCCCGTGAGCGCTCCACCAGGCCGTGCACCGCCTCCACGTCCAGCAGGGACTGGAGGGGGGAGTGCGGGTCATTCAGTCGGTCCAGCAGGAGGTGCTGCGTGGCCGACAGGTAGGCCGGGTTATGGGTCTTGGGATAGGGACTCTTGCGCCGGGTGCGCACCTTCTCCGGCAGGATGCCTTCCATCGCGCGCCGCAGCACGCCCTTGGCCTGGCCGTCCACCGTCTTCATCTCCCAGGGGATGTTCCAGACGTACTCCACCAGGCGGTGGTCGCAGAAGGGCACGCGCACCTCCAGACCCCAGGCCATGCTCATGCGGTCCTTGCGATCCAGCAGGACCGGCATGAACCGGCTGATGTTGAGATAGAACAGCTCGCGTCGCCGGGCCTCCAGGGGGTCCTCCCCCGGCAGCCGGGGCACCTCGTCAAGGGCCTCGCGGTAACGCTCCGCCACGTACTCCTCAGCGCGGAGGCGCCGGCGCACCTCCGGCTTCAGCAGGGCGGCGCGCGCCTGGCTCTTCAAGGCCCAGGGGAAGGTGCCGGAGTTCAGAGCCTCCTCCCGATAGAACCAGGGGTAGCCGCCGAAGACCTCGTCCGCCGACTCGCCGGACAGGGCCACGGTGGCCTTGTTCTTGATCTCCCGGGAGAAGACATAGAGCGAGGAATCCACGTCCGCCATTCCCGGCAGGTCCCGGGCCAGCGTGGCTGGGCCGAGGCCGTCCACCAGGTCCGAGGTGTCGAAGACGAAGAGGTTGTGGTTGGTTCCGAAGGCCTGGGACATCAGCCTGGCGTAGGGCGAGTCCGGGTTGGGCTGAAACGCCGTGGGGTGGAAGAAGCGGGCGTTGTCCGCGTAGTCCACCTCGAAGGTGGTCAGGGGCCCCAGGCCGTCCCGCTTCAGGGCGTTGGCGGCGATGGCCGTGATGGCGCTGGAGTCGAGCCCGCCTGACAGGAAGGTGGCGATGGGCACGTCGGACACCAGCTGCCGTTCCACCGTATCCACGACCAGTTCGCGCACTCGGGCCACGGTATCGTCCAGGTCATCAGGGTGCTCGTGGCTGTCCAGGACCCAATACGGCCGGCTGCGCCGACCGCTGCGGTCCAGGGTCAGGCAGTGGCCGGCCTTGACCTCAGATACGCCCTTGAAGACGCCGAAGCCCGGCGTCCGGGCCGGCCCCAGGATGAGCACCTCGGCCAGGCCGGATTCGTCCACCTCCGGCTTGATCAGCGGGTGGGCCAGGAGAGCCTTGATCTCCGAGGCGAAAAGGAACGCCCCACCGCGCTCCGCGTAGAACAGGGGCTTGACGCCCATCCGGTCGCGGGCCAGGAAGAGGGTCTGATCGGCGTCGCTCCAGATGCCGAAGGCAAAGATGCCGTTGAGCCGGTCGACGCAGGCGGGTCCCCACTCGATGTAGGCCGTCAGGAGGACCTCCGTGTCAGAGTGGCCCTGGAAGGCATAGCCTCGGGCCAGCAGCTCCTGCCGGAGTTCCTCCGTGTTGTACAGCTCGCCGTTATATGTCAGGACGTAGTTCCGGCCGCCCTTGGCGCGCACCATGGGCTGGGCGCCTCCGGCAGGGTCGACCACGACCAGGCGGCGATGCCCGAAGGCTGCATGGGGTGAGGTCCAGAGGCCCTCGGCGTCCGGGCCTCGCGCGGCCAGCTTCCTGGCCATGGACATCACCACGGGACCCTGCTGGCGCAGGTCCTCATTCCAGTCGATCCAACCGACAATGCCGCACATGGACCGCAACTCCTTCCCGGTGCTCTGGCGGTCCCGCTCCGTACCAGCGCGTGCTTTGCGCCGGCCCGCAGGTTATCGCCGCGACAGGGTACGCGGGAAGGGGCATCTCCGTGCCTGGTTTGTCAGGTATTTGCCGCGGGGCTATCCGGTTGGGTGAAGGGACTAGCTGAACAACCGGGCCGCGAAGAAGGCGGTGGCCGCC
>CALMNP010000109.1 GCA_937868875.1 uncultured Bacillota bacterium
CAAGAAATTACGACACGGCATGCAGGAGAATCGGAAATCCCTGTCATAAAAGAGATAATACGGGATCTGATTCCCATTGGTCCGGAACGTCTTACCAGGATCATATGGAGTGACTATCGTGCTGCAGTGGTTGGGCCGCAAGGCAAAGGAGCGGGTGAGCGAAACCCCGTCCGCCTCGACAGCAGTGAGCGCTGACGATCGCCCGGTGACGCACGAAGCTGACGAACAGGCGGCTGGTCCGTCCCCCGTCCAAAGCCAGGCCCAGTGGAACGCCGTGATCAGAGCCTTGCGGGCTGTTGCAGACGGACACCTGCAAGAGGCCGGCGAGGACGTCAAGGATTTGCCGGAAGACGTTCAGATGGCTTTCCAACAGACACTTCAGGCCTGGAACAGGCAGCTGGTCAGCTCACTGCGGGCGACGTCCACAGCCATTGAGCTGGGTGCCCGGCCCCTGATGGCCTCGGATGAGCTGGCTCGCGACACGCGGGTCCAGAACGAACAGGTCAACCAGATCGCCGCGGTGGCTGAGGAGCTGGCCGCCTCCGTAACGCAGGTCGCGACCAACGCCCAACGGGCTTCCGCTGGCGCACACAGCGCCCTGGAACAGCTGTCGGTGGGTATCGCGCGAGTCGGCGGCGCTCTGGAGAGCACCATTCAGGCGGGCAACACCGTTGAAGAACTTCACAGTCACGTGGCGCGGCTGGGAGCCGCCGTGGAACCAATCAAGCAAGTGCTGGTGCTGATTGAAGACATTGCGGACCAGACCAACCTCCTGGCGCTCAACGCCGCCATTGAAGCGGCCAGGGCCGGAGAGCACGGGCGCGGTTTCGCGGTTGTCGCCTCAGAGGTGAGGCGGCTCGCGGAACGGACGCAGGGCGCGGTGCGGGATGTGCAAAAGCAGATTCAATCCCTGAGCGAAGGGGCCGGACGCGTCGAGCAGGCCATGGATCAGGTGGGTAAGGAAATGGCCGAGGGTGTGCGGCTGGCCAAGGAAGGCGAAGGTGCACTTCGGGAGATCAGCCAGGTCATCAAGGAAGCCGTTCAGCCCATTCGGGAAATCGCCACGGCGGCCGATGAGCAGGCCAAGGTCGTCGGTGAATCCTCCGAGAGCGTCCAGGTGATCGCCGGGGCGGGAGAGCGGGTGCAGGAGGCCTCACAGCAACTGGCGGTCATGGTGTCGGATCTGCAGTCAGCGCTGAGACGCCTCCGCGATGGGAACAGCCAGTTTCAGCTCCAACTCCGAGACGAAGACCTGCTGGACCTGGCCCGCGCCGACCATGTGCTCTGGGTCCAGAAGCTTCACGAGATGCTCCTTGGCCGGGAAACCCTTCGGCCCGAGGACGTTACCGATCACACCAAATGCCGGCTTGGGCAGTGGTACTACCACCGGGGCAAGGAGGTTTGCGGCACCTCCAGCGCTTTTCTGGCACTCGAGGAGCCGCACCGGAAACTGCACGCCCTGGCCAGAGCCGCCGCGCAGGCGTGGGCAGCAGGTCGGCAGCAGGAGGCGCGTGAGACCGTGCGCCAGGTGGTCGGTATCTCACAAGAGATCCTCAACCTGCTGACGCAGGTGTCACGCGCGTGCGCCGGGAAGTAAGCCGGCTTCCAATGACCCGGTCGTCCGCACGTTGAAGGGCGCCATGGTTGACATGGCGCCCTTCACTGTTGCTTTGAGCGATGCAGCTTTTCAGCGACCGAGGAGCCGGTAGCGGTTGAGCTTGAACTGGTAGTACAGGAAACACCCCACGCAAAAGCCCATGAGAGCGACGCCTGCGGCGAGGGCGACGGCCAGCGACAGAGCCCAGCCGGCGAAGGGCTGTCCCTGCGCGAAGGCGATCTGGGCGCCTCCCAGGAGCGTGGCGGCAATGGCGTTGTTGAACCGCTGAAGGCGTCTGTCCTCGCGCTCTGCGCCGGCGATCCGGGACGCAAGCAGCCATCTGCCTGCGTGGAAGATCAGGCTGGCTCTTTGCCCGAACAGCGCTGCCGGCAGCAGGATGGCAAAGAGCGCGGTGGTCACAAGCGGCTGCTGCAGAAGCAAGCCCACCAGGACGGCCGCCACCAGCGTCCACCGGTTGAGATTGACGATCGGCAGAGGGATATCCTCAACGGCAGCCTCTATGACAGCGGGTATCCGTTCCTCCATCTGGGTCACCCCACAATCCCCAGTATTCCAATCTGATATGTTAGTATTCTATCCTAACGTGTCTGATGGGTCAAGATTGAACGGCAAAAAGCAAGACCCGCGCGAGCTTCCGCCTCGCGCAGGTCAGTGTCAATCGCGGTGGGATCCGGGGTTGCCGGGCTGACCTCCTGAGCCTTCCAGGACGTGGGCGACGGTCAGGTCAGCAGGGTGGGGTCGGCGGTCACAAGGCTGACCAGCTCGGGGTCGAGTTGGACGCCGGCCGCCTCTTGCAGGATCGCCAGGGCTTCCCTTGGCTTGCGGCCTGCGCGGTAAGGGCGGTCGGTGGTCACGGCGTCGTAGGTGTCCGCCACGGCGATGATCCGCGCCGCCAGCGGAATCTGGTCGCCGGACAGCCCCAGCGGGTAGCCCCGGCCGTCCATCCGTTCGTGGTGCAGACGCACCATGGGTGTCAGGTCGGCCATGCCGTGAATCCCCTGCACCAGGTCGCCGCCCACCGTTGGGTGCTGCTTCATTAGCTCAAATTCCTCCGGCTCCAGGGTGCCCTGCTTTCTCAGGATGACGTCCGGGACCGCAATCTTGCCCACGTCGTGCAGGAGGGCTCCTTCCTCCAAGCGCTCGACGGCGTCCGGAGTCCAGCCGAGGCGGCGGGCGATGTTGGTGGCATAGTGGGCCACACGGGAGGAGTGCCCGTGCGTATATGGGTCACGGGCGTCAATGGCTGCCGCCAGGGCCCGGATCGTGGCCCGGCGGGCTTCCGATGCAGCACGGGCGGCCCGCTCCAGCTGCTGCATCTGCTCGGTCACCAGACGGGAGACGAGGACGCCCAGCCCGGCGAGGACCAGGATGGAGAGGCCCGTGCCAAAGAACAGGGCCAACCGGGTGCTCTGGTGGACGGCCGCCGTGCCGGCCAGCAGCGGGTCCAGAGCGAGGTACCCCTCCACCACAGCCACGACCTGGGCACCATTCCGAATCGGGATGTAGGCCTCCAGGAACTTGCCCGGCAACCCGCCAACGGGATCGATGTGTCCCGCCTCTCCCGGGGCATGCTCCTTGACCGTGGCGCGCCCGGTCAGGGCCACAGGCACTTCCTCGGACGTTTGAACCTGGCCGATCAGGGACCTGTCGTTGGACCAGACGATGCGGCCCCGCGGGTCATACAGCCGCATGTGCACGAACAGGTCGGGCTTCACCCAGCGCCAGAGGAGTTCTTCGGCCCCATCCAGGGCGATGCTCGGGCCATTGGGGCTCTGCTGCGGGTGCAGGCGTCCCTCCAGGGACGCCTGCACCATGGCGACGGTGTTCAGCTCAGTGGTTCGGAGCAGTTGATCATGCATGCCGGAGGAAATGCGCCAGTCCACAACCAGGGCCGTAAGAAGGCCTGTCACCACCACCGGCACGGTGAAGAGGAGAATCGGGTGGGTCAACAACTGCCGGCGAAGTTGCGAGGTCAACCAGCGCATTTCAGCATCACCTGCACCCATGAGGATGAGACGTCACGCAGGCGCCTCCTGCCCTTCCTACTTCGCGATGGAGGCGTCACCTCCTTCAGGAGTCCGGAAGCAGGTGGGTTTCACCCTCGTTGCCGCGGCCGCCGGCCCGGCCTTGCTGGCGCGCAGCAGCCAGTTTCTTTGACGTAGAAGACCCGGCCGCCGCCGGGTCTTATCACATCACTGCCATGTTTTCACCCATTCGGGCCATGCATCGCACCGGCTTCAACTTCTGGATGCCGGCTACTCCACCAGGTGCCCCCTCGACTCCACGTTCTACTTCTCCGTCACCCGAAACGCGAATCGGAAGACGGGCAGACGTTCCAGGG
>CALMNP010000110.1 GCA_937868875.1 uncultured Bacillota bacterium
TTGAGGTCCGTCGGGGCGAAGCCGGCTCGCAGGGCGGCAAAGACCGCCAGGCGGTAGATGACGGACCCCGCCAGGACGCCGGCCAGGGCCCGCCCCACGGTGGCTTCGCCCACCACCACCTCGCCCACGATGACCGAGGCCAGCCCGGCCACGATGGTGCCGATGCCCATGCCCACATCCGCAAACCCCTGGTACTGGGCCACCAGGGCCCCGGAGAGGGCCACGAGGCCGTTGCTCAGGGCCAGCCCGAGAACCTTGGCCAGGTCCGTGTCCACGCCGAGACTGCGAATCATGTCCTCGTTGTCACCCACGGCCCGCAGGGCAGAGCCCAGACTCGTGCGCAGAAACCACCACAGGACCGCCGCCAGGGCGATGGCCGCCACCGCCAGAAACAGCAGCACGGCATAGTCGCCGCCAAGGGCCTGGTCCTGTACCAGACTCACCAGGGTGGTCTGGCGCAGCAGCTGGATGTTGGCCCGCCCCATGACCCGGAGGTTGATGGAGTAGAGGGCGGTCATGGTCAGGATGCCGGCCAGCAGCGGGGCAATGCGGGCCTTGGTGGCCAGGAACGCAGTGGCGGCGCCGGCCAGGAGGCCAGCCCCGAAGCCGGCCGCGGTGGCCAGGGCAGGATTCACCCCGGCCACCACAAGGGTTGCGGCAACGGCGCCACCCAGAGGGAAGCTGCCGTCCACCGTCAGGTCGGCAAAGTTCAGGATGCGGAAGCTGAGGTACACCCCCAGCACCATGATGCCATAGGCAAGACCCTGCTCCAGGGGTCCGGAGAGAAGCGCTGCCAGTGCAGCCACTACTGCAGGACCTCGGCCTTGTCCAGAATGGCCTGGGGAATGTTCACTCCGATGGCCTTGGCGGCCTTGCCGTTGACCACGACTGCATACTCCTTCTGCGCCTCCACGGGCAGATCGGCGGGCTTCTTGCCCTGGAGCACCTGAATGGCCATCTCGCCGGTCTGCCGCCCCAACTTGTAATAGTCGATGCCGATGGTGGCGAGGGCACCCGCGTCGACCACGGACCGCTCACCGGAGACGATGGGGAGCTTGGCTTTCTCCGCCACCTGAATGACCGCAGCCGCAGCGCTCACCACCGTGTTGTCCGTCGGGACGTAAATGGCGTCCACCCGGCCCACCAGGGACTGGGCCGCCTGAGAGACGTCGTTGGAGTTGGCCACGGTAGCCTCCACCACGGTAAGACCCAGACCCTGGGCCACCTGCTTGACCAGCTTGACCTGAACACCGGAGTTGACCTCACCGGCGTTGTAGATGACGCCGATCCTCTTCGCCCCGGGCACCAACTGCTTCAGGAGTTCGATCTGTTTGTCGACCGGGTTCATGTCCGTGGTACCGGTGACGTTGGTGCCGGGCTGGTCCAGGCTCTTCACCAGGCCGGCCGTGACCGGGTCGGTGACGGCGGTGATGAGAATCGGGATGCTGTTGGTGGCCTTGGCCGCCGCCTGGGCCGTGGGCGTGGCGATGGCCAGGATGAGGTCATCCTTGTCGGCCGCGAACTTCTCGGCGATGGTCTGGGCGGTGGGCATGTCGCCCTGGGCGTTCTGGTAGTCGTATGTAACCTTATCCGCCCAACCCTTTTCCTTCAATACATCCTGGAAGCCCTTGCGGGCCGCGTCCAGGGCCGGATGCTCCACGATCTGAATGATGCCGATCTTGACCTTCTTGGCCTCACTGGCCGAGGGCGTCTGAGCCGGATCCGCCGGTTTGCTCGAGGTGGCGGCCGTGCCGGCACAGCCGGCCAGCAGTGCCGCCAGGAGCACTGCCACCGCTGCGATAAGCCACCCACGCCTGGATCGTTCCATCCTGTTCTCCCCCACTCTTGTTCTCGGGTACGGCCGGTTCAGCCGTCCCGGCTGGGCGGTGGACAGGCGGCTCGGGTTGTTAGCTACGCCCGGATAAACAAAAAGAGCACTCTTTGGCAGAGTGCTCCGGGCTGTACCAAAACCAACGGCTACAGCAGTCCCCGACGTGCCGTCCCCAGGCAAGCGGCTCTTTGAGAAGCCGCCGGGGCCGTCGTCAGGCCTTCCGCCGCAGTCTGTTTCCTTTGCCAGCCTACCATCCTGCCATCCTACGCCTCTCACTATACTGAACGACATAAAGGGCAGTCAATGGCAAAGATGGGAAAAGGCCCGGGAATGGCCTTGCCGCGATGCAGCCTGGGGCCGGCGCACGACCTTACCGTTGAGCTTGGCCGCCCTCGGCCTGGTCGGGCACAGCCCGGTGGCCCAGGCCGACAGCCACCTCGTTGAAGTGAAGCAACCCGATGCCCAGGTAAACGGCCACAGTGAGATTCCAGCCACGGCGGGCCAGACCAATCTTGCCGCCCACGTTAAGGCCCAGCGCCTTGGGCAGCACCTGCGAGAAGGCCTCCTTGGCGGCCCCCGCCACAGCCCCCTGCTCCGTTGGAGTGGCGGCGATGAGCCCCTCCCTCTCCGCGGCGACCACAGCGCGCTCCACGCCCTTCTTCAGCAGGGTCATGTAGTCGCCGCCGTAATCCACAGCGGCGCAGCGAATACCCTCTTTGGCGTAGGCGGCCTTGAGGGCGGCCTCCTCGGCCCGGTCCTTCGTCAGAGCCAGGCGCACCGCAGTGCGGGCCACTTCTACGGTGACCGCAAGGGAATCATAGGACTCCATGGTCCACCTCGTGTCTGCGAATATTCGTGTGGCGAGCAGGCCCCGCCCATCCCTTGCTTCGACTTCGGCCCTTACACTCCTCTCGCCGGTCCACCTCCACTCGGGAGGCGAGGGGGGCTCACCGTCGAATCCTACTACCGGCGGCACTCCAGTCAAGTGCCCGGAGCCGGAGGTGGTCGTTTGGTTTCCCTGGCGGAGCTGTTTTGGACCTACTTTCGCATTGGACTCCTGGGGTTCGGCGGCCCGTTCTCCCTGGTGTCCATCCAGCAGAGGACGGCCGTCGACCAGAAGAAGTGGCTGACCGAGGCGGAGTTTGCCGAGTGCATGGGCATAGGCTCTCTGACCCCGGGCCCCATATCGTCGGGTACCGCTGCGGTCACGGCCTACCGCCTCCGCGGTTTCTCCGGCGCCGCCGTGGCCTACTTCGCCTTCCACCTGCCGGCTGTGGTGCTGGTCATCATTCTGGCTGCCACCTGGCGCCAGGCGGAAACGTTCCCCTGGGTGCGGGGGGCGCTGCGCGGCGTGGGCGCCGCCGTCGTCGGCGTGCTGTGCGGCGTGGCCCTGAATACCGGCCGGTCGCTGATCAAGGACCTGCGGTCGGGTCTGGTGGCCGGCGGCGCCACCCTGGCCCTGGCAGCCTTCGGCGTCAACCCGATTCTGGTCATGGCCGCCGCTGCTCTGACCGGCGTCCTGCTCCTGCGGCCGGTCCGGCGGCCCGAACCCACAGCTTCGGCCGGCACCGACGACGTGAAGGGAGGGCAGTAGACGTGCTCTCCACCCTGCTGTCCCTCTTCGTCACCACGTTCGGTATTGGAGCCCTCACCTTCGGCGGCGGCTACGCCATCCTGCCGGTGCTGCAGTACCAGTACGTCAGCAAGCTTCACCTGCTGACCGCACAGGAGTTTGCCACGGGCATCGTCATCGGCCAGATGACCCCCGGTCCCCTCACAACCATGGTGGCGTTCGTCGGCTACCGCATCGCCCACGTGCCCGGAGGTATCGTGGCTTCGGTCGGCATCCTGCTGCCCGCCTTCCTGGCGGCCGTGGGCGTGGCCCGCGTGTACCACCGCTTCCAGGATGTCTCGGGCGTCAAGGCGGCCCTCCGGGGCATCTCGCTGGCGGTAGTGGGCCTTCTGGTGGCGGCCATCATCCCTCTCGCCAGGGACATGGTGACGACGCTGTTCACACTGGCCCTGGCGGTCATCGGTTTCGTATCAACCGGCCCCTGGCGCAAGGACCCGGTGTGGGTGCTGCTGGCATCGGGCATTGTGGGTGCGTTCCTGTTGCGGTAGGCGAAGT
>CALMNP010000111.1 GCA_937868875.1 uncultured Bacillota bacterium
ACCCCATCATCTCCATCTCCAACCTGGCCGGCTTTCTGGCCGGCGCCGTGATGATCGGCATGACCACCTACCTGCCCCTCTTCGCCCAGGGCGTGCAGGGAGCGACGGCCACGGCGGCCGGCGCCATCCTGGCCCCCCTCTCCATCGGCTGGCCCATCGGCTCCACGGTGGGCGGGCGTATCATCCTGAGGCTGGGCTACCGCGTCAGCGCCGTGCTGGGCATGGCCTTCGACGTGGCCGGGGCCGGCGTGTTGCTGCTGGTAGACCGCACCGGCAGTCTGCCCCTCTGGGTCCTGATGTCGCTGATGTTCATCACCGGCCTGGGCCTCGGCTTCTCCACCCTGGCCTTCGTCCTGGCCATCCAAAACGCGGTCGGCTGGAGGCAGCGCGGCGTCGCGACGGCCTCCGCCCAGTTCCTGCGCAACCTGGGGTCCACGCTGGGCGTGTCGCTGATGGGCACGGTGCTCAACCTGCGCCTCATTGCCCGCCTCCGCGCCCTGCCCGAGGCCATGCCGGCGGGTGCCAGCGGGCCGGAGATTCTGTCCCGGGTCAACAACCTGCTGCAGCCGGAGACCTGGCCGACCCTGACCCCTGAACTCCTGTCCGGCTTCCGCCAGGCCCTGGCTCAGTCCCTGCGGGGCGTCCACTGGATGATTCTGGCCGCGGCCCTGATGGGGCTGGCGGTAGCCTGGTTCATCCCTGCCGGCCGCGCCCAGGACTTCGCCGCTCCGGAGGACAGCCCGGCGCGCGGCCGCGCCGGCGAAGCCTGACCGACCGCCTGCCCTCTCCATCCACGCGAGCCACGCGAGGTGATCGCTCCCTTGTTCGTCCGGTTCCTCGTCTACGGCCTCCTCGGCTGGGCCCTGGAGATCGTCTGGACAGGCCTCGGCCGTCTGCTGCAGCGCGACTGGGATCTGCAGGGACGCACCTACCTCTGGATGTTCCCCATCTACGGATCGGCGGCCTTTCTGCTGGAGCCGGCCCACAACCTCATGCGCGGCCTGGCATCGCCGGTGCGCGGGCTCATCTGGGTGGTCCTTATCTTTGCCGTGGAGTACGGGACCGGGTACCTCATCCGCCGCCTGACGGGCCACTGTCCCTGGGACTACAGCCGGGCGCGCTGGTCCGTGCACGGCCTCATCCGCCTGGACTACGCCCCCGCCTGGCTGGCGGTGGGCTTTCTCTTTGAACGGCTGCACGACCGCCTTGTCCCCTTGACACCCTGGCTCCACGCCGCCATGCTGGGACTGCCGGCCTTGCGGCCGTAGGCCCGGGCGAGAGGCCCGGGGCGGAGGCCGGACCGTCCCACGACTTGATTCCGGGGGTGCCCCTGATGGCAACTGAGGCCCTGATCATTGGCGGCGGCGCGGCCGGCCTGCTGGCGGCCATCGCCGCCGCGGAGCACGGCGCCCGTACCGTCCTGCTGGAGCGCAACCCGGAGCCGGGCATCAAGATCCTCATGTCCGGCGGCGGGCGGTGCAACGTCACCAACACCGGCGACGTGGCCCACCTGGTGGCCTCCTTCCCCGGTAACGGACGCTTTCTCTACAGCGCCTTCAGCGCCTTCGGCAACGACAACATTATCCGCCTGTTGGCGGACGAGGGCGTGACCACCCACGTGGAGGACCGCGGCCGCGTCTTCCCGGACTCGGCAGACGCCCACGACGTGGTCGGGGCCCTGGTGCGACGCGCGCGCCGCGCGGGCGCGGAACTGGTCACAGGGACCCTGGTCAAGTCGGTGGAGCGGCTGGAGCCGCCGGGCGGGCCAGGTCAGCCGGGCGCGGCGGGGCGGCCCGAGCCTGGCGGCTTCCGCGTCACCGGCGTCAGCCTGGAGGGTCGCGGCGCCAGGGCGCACGAGGCCGGCCCGACCCGCACCTGGGACGCCGACCGCCTGGTGATCACGACCGGCGGCGTCTCCTACCCCAGCAGCGGCAGCACCGGCGACGGCTACGCCTGGGCGCGGCGCCTGGGCCACCGCATCGTGCCGCCCCGGCCGGCCATCGTTGGCCTGGAGACACGGGAGTCCTGGCCGGCCAGGGTGCGTGGCGTGGCCCTGCGGGACGTCACCGTGCTGGTGCGGGTCGGCGGCAAGACCTACGCCCGTTCGCCGGGCGACGTGCTGTTCACTCACTTCGGCCTGTCGGGGCCCGCCGCCCTCAACGCCAGTCACCAGGCTGTACTGGCCGAGGAGGAGCGCCCGGGGCAGGTGGAGCTGGCGGTGCGGCTGGAGCCGGATACGTCCCGCGAGGCCT
>CALMNP010000112.1 GCA_937868875.1 uncultured Bacillota bacterium
CGCCCTCGGCGGCTTCGGCCGCTTCCCCTTCGTCCTCTTCGCCCTCTTCGCCCTCACTCCTGGCCTCGTGAACGGCCAGGGCCTTGTCGGTAAACAGCACACCGTTCAGATGGTCGATCTCGTGCTGCAGGACGCGGGCCAGCAGGCCCTCCCCTTCGATCCAACGCTGGCGGCCGTCGTGGTCGAGGCAGGTGACGGTCACCTTGGCGAAGCGTTCCACCTCGCCGATCAGGCCGGGGATGCTGAGGCAGCCCTCGACGCCCACCTCCTGGCCCTCGGCCCGAATGAGTTCCGGATTGACCAGTTCCATGAGCCCGTCGCCGGCGTCGACCACGATGATGCGCTTGGCAATGCCCACCTGCGGGGCGGCCAGGCCGACCCCGTTGGCGGCGTACATGGTCTCAGCCATGTCTTTGAGCAGAGAGCGCACCGCCGGCCCCACCTTCTTCACGGGCTTGGCGATCTTGCGGAGAACCGGGTCCCCCTGCAGGCGAATGTCCAATGTGGCCAATGCGTTCGCTCCTTCCAGACAACCGACCGGAGAGCCTGAGGCGTTCCGGCCGAGCCGGGGCATACCGCCGGCACCTCCGGGAACAAAGGGCGGATTACTTTCTTTCTTTATTTTGTCTATAACATGCTTACGGGGTCCACGTCCACTGTCAGGCGGGCCTCGGTCGAACTCCTGCGAGGCAACAGTTGCAGGGCCTGGCGGACGCCCTGGCGCAGGGCCTGCGCCTCCTGGCCGCGCACCGCCACCTGCCAGCGGTAGTTGCTCTTGAGCTTGGAGAGAGGGGCCGGGTTGGGGCCCCAGATGGACTCCGGAGCGAAGAACTGCGCCAGGGCCAGCCCGGCCTGTCGGGCCAGAGCCTCTACGGCCTGTTCGTCGGGACCGGAGGCCAGCAGGTTGACCAGGCGGCTCAGGGGCGGGTAGCCCACCTCGCGCCGGATGGCCATCTCCTGGTCGAAGAAACCCTGGTAGTCGTGGGAGGCGGCTGCCTGCACGGCGTAGTGACCGGGGTTGTAGGTCTGCACCACCACCCGGCCAGGCGCCCGGCCGCGGCCGGAGCGCCCCGCCACCTGGGTGAGCAGTTGAAAGGTTCGCTCCGCCGCTCGAAAATCCGGGAAGTTCAGGGCGGTGTCGGCGGCGACGACGCCCACCAGGGTGACACCAGGAAAGTCCAGCCCTTTGGCCACCATCTGCGTTCCTACCAGCACCTGGGCCTTGCCCGCCGCAAAGTCGCCCAGAATCTGTTCATGGGAACCCTTGCGACGGGTGGTGTCCACGTCCAGCCGCAGGGCCCGGACGTCGGGGAACAGGGTCTCCAGTTCCGCCTGCACCTTCTCCGTGCCGGCGCCGAAGAAGCGGATCTTCTCGCTGCCGCAGTCGGGGCAGCGCCGGGGCGGCGCTGACCGGTGGCCGCAGTAGTGACAGGTGAGGTGCGTGGCGCCGGCGTGGTAGGTCAGCGACACGTCGCAGTTGGGGCACTTGATGGTCAGGCCGCAGCTGCGGCAGAGTACAAAGGTAGAATAACCCCTGCGGTTCAAAAACAGAATGGCCTGTTCCCGGCGCTGCAGCACCTCGGTCAGGTGCTTCTGCAGGGCGCGGCTGAAGATGCTGCGGTTGCCCTCCGCCAGTTCCTGCCGCAGGTCGACCAACTCCACCGGCGGCAGGGGCCGGTCGTCGATGCGCTGGGTCAGCGTGACCAGCCCCATGGCGCCCTCACGGGCGGCGTGGTAGGTCTCCAGGGCCGGCGTGGCACTGCCCAGCAACAGCAGGGCACCGGCCTGACGGGCCCGCTGCATGGCCACCGTCCGGGCGTGATAGCGCGGGCTCTCCTGCTGCTTGTAGGAGGTCTCATGCTCCTCGTCCACGACGATCAGTCCCAGGTCGGAAAACGGCGCAAAGACCGCGGAACGGGCCCCGACCACGATGGACACGCGCCCCGACTTGATGGCCCGCCACTGGTCGAAGCGCTCCCCGTCCGAGAGGCGGCTGTGAAGAACGGCCACCTCCTCGCCGAAGCGGGAGCGGAAGCGCTCGATCATCTGGGGGGTCAGGGCGATTTCGGGCACCAGCACGATGGCCTGCCGGCCCCGCTCCAGCACGTCGGCGATGGCCTGCAGGTAGATCTCCGTCTTGCCGCTGCCGGTGACGCCGTGCACCAGCAGGGGGCCGGGCTGAGGCAGGTCCAGGCGCCGGCGGATTTCGGCCAGGGCCCGGGCCTGCTCCTCCGTGGGCGGCTGGGGCTGGGTCGGCGTGTAGGCCCTGCGCCCCGCCGGATCGCGCCGGGCCTCCACCTGCACGGAGCGGACCAGGCCACGCTCGGCCAGGGCGCGCAAGGCGGCGCCGCTCTCGCCGGCGGGAACGGGCTCCCCCGCGTCCAGCAGAAGGTGCAGGACCTCCGCCTGGCGCCGCGCCCGCCGTTCCAAAAGGCCCAGGGCTGCCTGGGCCTCGGCGTCCGGGACGGCCAGCTCCCAGCGCTGCTGCAGCTTCGGGCCAACGCCCTGGCGCAGGCCCGGTGGCAGCATAACCCAGGCTGCCTCGGCCCTGGTGGCGCCGAAGCGCTCCGCCAGCCAGGCGGCAAGGTCCAAGAGACCCGGGCCCAAAAGGGGCTCCGGGTCCAGAACGGAAAGCACATCCTTCAGTTGTATGCCCACTGGGGCCTGCTCCGGCCCGGCCAGGCCCACGACCAGCCCCTCCAGGCGGCGCGAACCCAGGGGCACCAGAACCCGCTGACCGGGGACCACCTTCAGGCCGGGGGACAGCCGGTAGTGCAGGGTCCGGTCCAGGTCGGCGACCGCCGGGTCCAGGGCCACTTCCACCAGGCCCGGCCTGTCCCTCTCGGTCACGTTCCCTTCTCCTTCAGGCGCCGCTGGTGCAGCAGGGCCGCCATGTGGTCCATGATGCGTTCGGCCACGGCCCGCTTGCTCTGCTTGGGCACCTCCTCACGGTACCCATCCCTGCGGAAGAGGGTCACCACGTTGGTGTCCGTGCCGAAGCCGGCGCCGGGGGCGGTCACGTCGTTGGCCACGATGACGTCCAGGTTCTTGCGCACCAACTTGTCGCGGGCGTGGGTCTCCAGGGCGTCGGTCTCGGCGGCGAAGCCCACCAGCACCTGGTGCGACCGGCGGCGGCCCAGTTCGGCCAGAATGTCCGGGTTGCGCTCCAGGGTCAGGGTCAGGGGACCCTCGCCCTTCTTGATCTTGTGGGTGGCCACCTGGGCCGCCCGGTAGTCCGCCACGGCGGCGGCGCCGATGACGCCGTCCACCCGATCAAACCAGCTGACCACGGCGTCGTACATCTCCTGGGCCGTGGTCACGGAGACCGTCTCCACACCGTAGGGCGGCAGGATGGCGGCCGGGCCGGAGACCAGAATCACGCGGGCGCCGCGGTCCCGGGCCGCTTCCGCCAGGGCGTAGCCCATCTTGCCCGTCGCCCGGTTGGTCAGGAAGCGAACGGGATCCAGGGGCTCGCGGGTGGCGCCGGCGGTCACGAGCACCGTGAACCCGGCCAGATCGCCGCCGGCGATGCGTGACGCGGACGCCTCCAGGCCGTCCATCCCAGCGGGAGGCGCGAGCTGTTCCAGACCGGCGTGCCGTGCACACGGGCCTTCGGAGATCAGGCGGCGAACCTCCTCCAGAATGTCCGGAGGCTCCGGCAACCGCCCCTTGCCCACCTGGCCCGCCTCCGCCATGGGTCCATAGGCAGGCTCCATGACACAAAAGCCAACGCTCTGGAGCCGCCGGATGTTGGCCTGCACCAGGGGGTTGGCGTACATGTGCTGGTTCATGGCCGGCACCACCAGGATGGGGCAGGTGGCGGCCACCACCTCCGTGGTCAGGTAATCGTCGGCGATGCCGGCGGCCATCTTGCCGATGATGTTGGCGGTCGCCGGAGCGATGACCATCATGTCGGCCCGCTCCGCCAGGGCGATGTGTTCCACCGCCCACTCAGCGCCGGGGCGCAGCAGGTCCACCTTGGCGGGGTGGCCGGAAATGGCTTCGAAAGTCAAAGGGGCCACCAGTTTGGTGGCCGCTTCGGTCATGATGACATGGACGCCGGCCCCTTCCTTCTTGAGGCGGCTGACCAGGTCCACGACCTTGTAAGCGGCGATTCCGCCGCAGACACCGACGACGATCGTCTTGCCGTGAAGGATTCCGCCCTGGGCCGGCGTGTCCATGGCTACTCTCCCTGCCCCGGGTAGTGGAGCTCCAGCTTGCCGGCGGCCAGCTCCTCCAGAGCCACCTTGACCGGCTTGTTGGACCTGCTCTCAATCAGGCGCGGGGCGCCGTCCATGATCTCGCGGCCGCGCTTGGCCACAGCCACGACCAGGGAGTACTTGCTGCCAGCGCTCTTGACCAGACCATCCAGCACATCGCTCATGCTTCTTTGCTCTCTCCTTTGCCAACCAGGGCGTCGAGCCAGGCCGCGTTCTGACGCGACACGCGGCAGCGCTCGGCGGTGATGATGGCCACCAGACGGCGGGCGGCCTCTTTCAAGTCGTCGTTGAGCACCGCGTAGCCGTACCGTCCGGCGCTGCGGATTTCGGACACGGCCGTCGCCAGCCGCCGCTGAAGGGCCTCGGGGGTCTCTGTGCCCCGCCCCATCAGGCGACGCTTCAGTTCGTCCAGGGACGGGGGCAGGATGAAGATGAAGACTCCCTCAGGGAAGGTCTTCTGCAGGCTGAGGGCCCCCTGCATATCCTTCTCCAGCAGGACCACCCGCCCTTTGGCCAGGGCGTCCATGACCGGGCGGCGGGGGGTGCCGTAGAAGTGGCCGTAGACGTTGGCCCACTCCAGCAGTTCACCCTTTTCGATATGCTGCTGGAACTCCTCGACCGACATGAAGTAGTAGTGCCGACCGTGTACTTCCCCGGCTCGCGGCGGCCGCGTGGTGGCGGATGCGCAGAAGGTGAGGTCGGGGAAGGCTTTCGTCAGGTAAGGCCGCAGGGTTCCCTTGCCGGCTCCGGAGGGGCCGGAGAGAACCACCAGGACTCCCGGATCAGGCCTCATCGTCCGGGCCTTCGTCCTCGGCCTCGTCCGCCGTGTCGGCCGCGGTCTCCTTGGACGTCAAGCGGTGCGCCACCGTCTCCGGCTGAACCGCCGACAGGATGACGTGGTCCGAGTCGGTAATGACCACGGCGCGGGTGCGGCGGCCGTACGTGGCGTCTATCAACATGCCCTTGTCCCGCGCCTCGGTGATGATCCGCTTGATGGGAGCGGACTCAGGGCTGACGATGGCCACAATTCGGTTCGCGGACACGATGTTGCCGAATCCGATGTTGATCAACTTGATGTCCAACAGGATCCTCCTCTGCTGCGGCAGCTCCGCGGGCCCTTGAGGCCGGCCGCCGGCTACTCAACGTTCTGCACTTGCTCCCGTACCTTCTCCAACTCCGCCTTCATATCCACCACCAGACCAGTGATGGTCAGGTCCTGGGACTTGGAGCCGATGGTGTTGACCTCCCGCCCCGTCTCCTGGAGCAGGAAGTCAAACTTGCGGCCAACGGGCTCACCTGCCCGCAGCAGCTGCTGAAGCTGCCCAAGGTGGCTCTCCAGGCGCTTCAGCTCCTCGGAGATGTCGGCGCGGTCCGCCAGAATGGCGACTTCCGTGGCGAGGCGGGTCTCGTCCACCGTCCCCGGGGCCAGCAGCTCATCCAGGCGCTTCTTGAGTCGCTCCCGAGCCTCCTGCACCACCAGGGGCGCACGCTCGGCCACCTGGCCCACCCAGCCGGCCACCGTGCGGACCCGGCCGGAGAGGTCGGCCGCCAGGGCCTGGCCCTCCTTCTCCCGCATGGCCACGAGGCCCTGCAGGGCCTGCCGGCCGGCGCCTTCCAGCCCTGGCCAGAGCGCCTCCAGGTCGTCCTCGACCTCCTGGACGGTGACGACGTCCGGCAGACGCAGGATGGCGTCCAGGGGAACGCCCGTTTCCAGTCCAAGATTTGCCTGCAGTTCTTTCAAACTCTTATGATACGCATTAGCCAAATCCGTGTCAACCTTGACACTGCGGCGTTTTGCGTCGGGTTCCTCCCAGGTCACGTACACCTCCAGGCGGCCCCGGCTCACGGTATCGGCCACCAGCTTGCGCAGGCGGTCCTCCAGAGGAGACAGGGACCTGGGCAGGCGAACCACCACCTCGACGAAGCGGTGGTTCACGGACTTGATCTCCACGGTGAGGCGGCCGAACGCTCCCGCGGCCTCGCCCCGACCGAACCCGGTCATACTGCGAATCAAACGGATCCCCCTCTCGCCTTTCGCTCTTTCCTTCTCCTCCCGCGGCAAAATCTCCTTGCCCGACTCCGTTCGACTCTGCCGCGGCTGGCCGGCCCCGGCCGCCCCGTCCCGTCGCGCCCTCACCCGGGCGCGACGGCCGTCAGGAGGAACGGACGGGCCCGAGGCGGAAAAGGACCAGGGGAACAGGGTGTTGATCGGCAGGAGGCTGATTCCTTGATCGACCGTCACGATTATGTTGATTCAGTCAGGCACCGCCTCATACATGAGGAAGACTTCCTTCCTTCCGAGGGGGAGCTGCCCCTGGCTCTCCTTCCTCATTGTCAGGCCTATCTGACCAGGGTCGCCTGGGGCCGCCTCTGGTGCGTCGCCCTGGTGCCATGGGAGGCGGCGGAGGACGACAGGACGCCGGAGGTCCTGGAGGCACTGCAGAGCCACCTGGACCAGGGGTACGTCCAGGGGCCGCCCCGTCAGGGCGTGGCGGTTCTGGTGGGCGAGGGGCCGGTGCCGGAGTTCGCCCACGCGAAGCTCTCGGTCTGGCGCGTGGACCTGGCGTCGCAGCAGGTGGTGCGCGGCTCCACGCCGATGGGCGCACCCCCGCTGGCGGCCCTGGAACGGTTCGACCCGGTGGACTGGGACTCCCCCGCCCCCACCGAGCCCGAACCCGAGGCCCCCCGGCGGCAGGCGCCGGTTGTGGGGCGTCGCGTCTCCTTCCGTGGACCGGACGCCGCCCTGTCGCTGATGAACAGCAGCCGGCCCTGGGCGACCAACCTGCTGCTGGCCATCATCTGGGGACTGGGCGTGTTCGTGATGCTGCAGAGCGGTGGCATTCTCAGTCTGTTCTCGGGCTTCCCAGGCGAAGTCCTGGTGCGCTGGGGCAGCCAGTTCGCACCGCTCATCATCACCGGACAGTGGTGGCGGCTGGGGACGGCCATGTTCCTCCACGTCGGTCTGCTGCATCTGGCCTTGAACTCCTATGCCCTCTACGTGCTGGGTCCGTCTCTCGAGGGGCTCTATGGGCACGGTCGCTTCCTGGCCATTTACCTCGGGGCCGGGGTCATCGCTTCGGCCACGAGCTTTTTGGCCGGCACCATGCACGCTGCCGGCGCCTCCGGCGCCATTTTCGGCCTGATGGGCGCCTACCTCTACTATGCCTGGTACGTGCCAGGCTCAGCTCGCCGACACCTGTGGGCCGGAATCTGGCCCGTGCTGGCCTTCAACTTTTTCTTCGGCATCACGACAGGCCTGGTGGACAACTGGGGTCACCTCGGCGGCCTGTTAGGAGGACTGGCGTTGTCCTCCCTGATCGGCCTGCCGCGCGAGGGGCTCTGGAACGTCCGGCGCCTGGCCGGCGTAGCCCTCACAGTTCTCTTGCTCGCCGTCGGCGTGCCGCGTCTGCTCGCAATCCTTGGCGGCGCACACCGGTTTCTTGGTGGCTGATGAAATGCCTGGCATCCGGATAGGAGGCCATTTGAGAGGGGCAATCTAGGGCAGCAAACTTCCTCGAAAGGATGAGTGCTGCCTTGCGTAAGCGTATACCGGCATTGCTGTTGGCGTTGGCTCTGGTGCTTTCTCTGGCGCTCACCGCCTGCAGGGCCCAGAGGCGCCCCGACGTGACTCCCCGCACCCCCACGACTCCTCCAGGCAACGTGACGCCCCCGGCCACGCCTGGCGAGGCCGTACGTGACCTTGGCGCCTCCATTTCCAGCGCCATTGCCGCCATGGGCCTTCCCGGCGTTCGCTTCGTCCACACCGTCTCCATGAGCAACGTGGCCCTGGTGGGGCTTGACCTGACCGGCGCCACCGGTGGCGGTGCCGCCACGACGGGTCCCGGCGGCGCGGCCCCAGGCGGCGCACCCCCTGGCGGCACAACCGCCACCCCGGCTCCCAGTGCCACGCCCCGGACCCCAACCGCTCCCGGGACGGCTCCCGGGACAGCCCCCGGCGGTACTGCTCCCGGCGGAGCAAGGACAACCCCCGGCGCCCCCGGAACGGCGCCCGGCGGCATCGCCCCGGGGCCTGGTGCGGACCAACAGCGCGCTGTGGCGGAACGCATCCGGACTCTGTTCCCGCAGGTTGTCCAGGTGTATGTGACCTCCGACCCGGCCTCCGTGGCTAACCTGGCGCGCATCTCGGGCGACGTGCGCCGCGGTGTCCCCATCAGCACCCACATGGATCGCCTCAACACCATGATGAAGGCCCTGCGTCCCGTGGTCACCCCCGGGACCGCGCCCGGCATGGCCCCCGGCGGGGTGCCAGGCGGTACCACCGCCCCCGGCACACCAGGCGGTACCCGTTAATCAACCCTCGCCAACCCTCGCTTACAGCGTTGCGCCCCGGCTCTTGCAGCCGGGGCGCCCTTGCTTCTTCAGGTGTGGCGGGGCAGGTTCATCCGAGGAGGTCCCTGATCTCTTGCTCCACCCGGTTCCACGCCGGCCCGGTCACATCCACGACGTCCATGTGCCCCAGGCCGGGCAGTTCCACCAGCCGGACCGGGTCTCCCAGGGCCCGCGCCCGATCGGCGTACGCCTTGCTCTGCCCGAAGGGCACAGCCACATCGGCGTCGCCGTGGACCAGCACCTGGGGCACCCCCAGCGGCAGGAGTTCTGCAGGAGAGGCGAGCGCAACACGGTCCGGGACCTGGTCCGGGTCACCGCCGAGGAGCGGCGAAATGAGGTTGAGCCGTCCGGCCTCCCGCTGGAGATTCCAGTGCGCCGTGAGGTCCGAGATGCCGGCCAGGCTGACAGCCCCGCGCACCGCCACGCCCGACTCCCCGAGGGCAAGGCGGGGGTCCGTGAGGCGGCGGCGGCCTGCCAGCCAGAGAGCCAGGTGACCGCCGGAGGAGTGGCCGACTGACACCACCCGCTGCAGGTCCAGCGGCTGGGCGGCAGCCAGTAGGCGCAGGTAGTCCGTGGATCGGGCCACATCCTCAAAGGTGCCTGGCCAGCCGCCGCCAGGGTTGCCGACACGGCGGTATTCCACGGTCCACGTGGCCAAGCCTCGTCGCGTCAAGGCCTCGGCCACCGGCCTCATGTAACCGAGGTTGGTGCGGGACTGCCAACCGCCACCGTGCACCACAACCACGACGGGGTGGGGACCCTCGCCTGATGGCAGGCGCAGTTCCCCGAACTGCCAGGGGGTGTCGCCATAGTGGAAGCGCAGCATTAGAGGTGCTGCCGGATGCGGTCGATGGCCTCCTTGAGCCGCGGCTCCTCCACGGTAAGAGCAAGGCGGATATAGCCCTCGCCGTAATCGCCGTAGCCGGTGCCCGGCGCCACCACGACGCCGGCCTTTTCCAACAGCGTCTCGGTGAAGCCCGCGGAGGTCTGCCCCTGGGGCACAGGCACCCAGAGGTAGAAGGTGCCCTTCGGCTTGCGCACATCAAAGCCCAGGGCTCGCAGCCCTTCCACCGCAATATCGCGGCGGCGGGTGTACATGGCGTTCATCTCGTCGATGAAGGACTGAGGCGTGTGCAGCAGGGCCTCCATGCCCGCCATCTGCACAGCCGTGAACTGGCCGGAGTCGGTGTTGGTCTTGACGATGCCCAGGGCGGCCACGGCCTCCGGGTTGCCCGCGGCGAAGGCGATGCGCCAGCCGGTCATGTTGAAGGGCTTGGACAGGGAGAAGAACTCGATGGCCACGTCCTTGGCGCCGGGCACCTGCAGGATCGAAGGCGCCACGTAGCCGTCGTAGGTCATCTCCGAGTAGGCGCTGTCGGAGACCAGGCAGATATCGTACTTGCGGCAGTAGGCCACGGCCTCCTCAAAGAAGGCCAGGTCAGCGGTTGCCGCCGTCGGGTTGTTGGGGTAGTTGAGGAACATCAGCTTGGCCCGCCGCGCCACGTCCTCCGGGATGGCGGTGAAGTCGGGCAGGAAGTTGTTCTCTCGGGTCAGGGGCATGATGTGGGGCGTGCCGCCGGCCAGGATGGTGTGGGTCTTGTAGACCGGGTAAGCGGGGTCCGGTACCAGCACCACGTCCCCCGGGTCAACGAAGGCCCAGATCAGGTGGGCCAGGCCCTCCTTGGAACCGATGAGCGCCAGGACCTCTTTCTTGGGGTCGAGGCTGACGCCGAACCGCTTCTGATAGAAGGCGGCCGCGGCCTCGCGGAACTGGGGCGAGCCCTCGTAGTCGGGGTAGCGGTGCCACTTGGGATTCTGGACCTCGGCCACGGCCCGGTCGACCACGTTCTTGGGCGTGGGCTTGTCCGGATCGCCGATGCCGAGGGAGATGATGTCCACCCCGCGGGCGGCTACCTCCGCCTTCTTCTTGTCGATTTGAGCGAAGAGATAAGGTGGGACCTGTGCGATGCGGCTGGCGGTTCTCAAGTTGGGGCCTCCTTTGT
Source organism: uncultured Bacillota bacterium (assembly GCA_937868875.1). Lineage (GTDB taxonomy): Bacteria > Bacillota > Sulfobacillia > JAMDAP01 > JAMDAP01 > JAMDAP01. Next base: position 10,574 of record CALMNP010000112.1, read on the forward strand.
GTGATGAAAGGACTCTTGGTCGAGCGGGGCATATTATGGCCATAATGGCCATATCCGTGTTACGCTGGAGGTGAGCGCAGTGTCCAAGCAGGGAGGGGATCAAAGGATGACCGCTCTACCCGCATATAGCGTCGCCATGGCAAAGGACCTTTTGCCCCAACTCCGCAGGGCAGCAGTGGCCGGGTCGGAGATTCTGATCCAAGACAAGCGCAGCAGCCGGCAGGAGTCTGTCTCCCTTCTGCCCACGTGGCTGTTGGACGAACTGGTCGACGTGAACTTCCCGTTAACCTTTACTGTCCTGGATAAGCCGGGTGATGCCCTTCTCGACGTCAGGGGCCAGCCGTCGGGCACTCATGAGGAATGGTCGCTTCTCGTCCCGGAGTTGGGTGTCACCGGCGTGGGGAACACGCGGTCTGAGGCTGAAGAATCCCTGCTAACGTCACTGGTGGATTACGCAAGTGATTTTTTCTCGGACCCTGGATTTTATCTCAACCGAAACTCGGGCCGACGGCACCATTGGGGTTATGTGCGGCGCGTCCTGCGCTGCGAAGGCAACACGGAGAGGCTTCGGGCTTTGCTAGGGCTGTAGCCATGGGTTACGTCCTGATGTGGAACGATCTCATTCGCATCTGCAAGCGCCTCAACATGCACCGAGTCGGCAAGACGTCAGTCTGGAAGGGAATCGGCGCCGATGGCAAGGTGAGGGTCTGTACCATACACAGTACGCATCGAAAGCCTATCGGCGCTGGTCTGCTGCGGGAGATTGCCACGCAGCAGCTTTTGTTTTCTTCGGTGGACG
>CALMNP010000113.1 GCA_937868875.1 uncultured Bacillota bacterium
AAACTTGGCCATGACCAGTTCGTCCACGAACCGACCGGCAACATAGAGGTGGCGAGAACGCACGCCTTCTACCCGGTAACCGCAGGACTGGTAGAGGTGAATGGCCCGCTCGTTGCTGCTGAACACGCCCAGGCTAAGTTTCAGCAGCCCGAGGCGCCGGGCCCAGTCGTCCACCTCCCCAAGGAGGTGGCGCCCGATGCCCAGATTACGGTAGCCGTCGCGGATCACCACACCCAGGTCGGCGGTGTGCCGCGTCTTGCCCCAGCGGCCACGGTAGGCGTCGATCTGGCCGATCACCCGCTCCTCCACCTCCGCCACCAGGAAGAAGTCGTCGGGATGGAGCCTTTGCAGGTACTCCCGCTGTTCATCCGAACTTCGCACCTGGTCGGGCTCCACCAGCAAGTAGAGGCCTTCCTCCGCCACCGCCCCCACCATCGCCACGGAGGCGGCGGCGTCGTCCGGTGTCGCCGGCCGAATCACCACCCGCCTGCCGTCTCGGGCCCGGAAGGTGTGGGGCCAGTCTCTGCTGCGGTTCTGTTCCGTTTCAGGGGATAAAGTCAAAGGGGGTAGCCTCCCTGGGCTGTGCGGCTTCGGATGTCAGGGGCCGGCATCGCAACAACTCCAATGGTAGCACGGGTTTCCCCTCTTGGCGAGCGGCTGATGCCTTATAAGGCCTCACTCCAGCCCGTAGAACTCCGGGGCTGCCGCCATGAATCCCCTCCCGCGCCGGCGGCGAACCGCGCAGGGGTTCCGCCTTGCCGGGACGAATTCCTCCTCTACCGAGCGTCCAAAGGCGGAGGAGGTGGGCGTCGTTGGAGTTTTTTCAGTTTTCCCTGCCGACCATGCTGATAGGCGGAGAGGGCGTGGCCCGAGAGGCGGGCCCGGAGTTGGCCAAGCGCGGCGTCTCGCGCCTGCTGGTGGTGACCGACAAGGTCGTCAGGCAGGCCGGCCTGGTTGACCCAGTCGTGGCCGGCCTGGCCGGCAGCGGCGTGGAACTGGCCGCCGTCTTCGACGAGGTAAAGCCCAACTCCGAGGTGGGCCTGGTAGACCGGGGCGCGGCCCTGGCCCGGGGCGCCGGCGTCGACGGGATCCTGGCCATCGGTGGCGGAAGCGTCATCGATACGGCCAAGGGCGTCAACGTGGTGCTCGGCAACGGAGGATCCATCCTGGACTACCAGGGCTACGGGGCCATCGGCCGACCGTTGCTGCCGCTCCTGGCCATCCCCACCACCGCTGGAACGGGCAGCGAAGTGACGCACATCGCTGTCATCAAGGACGATGCCGGCCGGACCAAGCTGAGCTACGTCAGCCCGCATCTGGCGCCCGCCGCGGCCATCCTGGACCCACTGATGACTGTCACCATGCCGCCCGCCGTCACCGCCTCCACCGGCATGGACGCCCTTACCCACGCCATCGAGGGGTATGTCTCCACCGCCCACAACCCGGTGTCCGATGGCCTCGCCCTCGCGGCCATGCAGGAAATCCATCGCTGGCTGCCGCGAGCGGTCCATCACGGGGACGACCTGGAGGCCCGCCAGCATATGCTGGTGGCGGCCAGCCTTGCCGGCGCAGCCTTCAACAGTGCTCTGGTGGGCTGCGTCCACGCCATGGCCCATGCCGCCGGCGGCCTCTTCGGCATCGCCCACGGCCTCGCCAACAGCATCCTGCTGCCCCACGGCATGGCCTACAACCTGGTGGCGTGCCCGGACCGCTTCCGCGACATCGCCGCTGCCCTGGGCTGCAGGGTGGACGGCCTCTCCGCCGTGGAGGCCGGAAAGCTGGCCGTCCAGCAGGTCGCCGCCCTGGCCCGGGAGTGCGGCCTTCCTGCCCGGCTGCAGGAGGCGGGGATCCCGGAGGAAGGCCTGGCGGAGATCGCCGAAAACGCCGTTGTGGACGGGGCCATGTTCACCAACCCACGCCCGGCGGAAACGGAAGAGATCCTGGAGGTCCTGAGGAAATCCTACTGAGCCGATTGCTGCGGCTTGACCGACAGGCGGCCCGCGCTTGGCCGCGCCCGGCCGGCGCTCATTCGTGAGGGCGGCGCCACCGCCCGAGGGAGGGACCAGGAATGGGGAAGTTCGCTGACGCCCAGCAGGTCTACGACGTGATCGGCGGCCTGATGCAGGAGGCCGCCAAGGACCCGACCATGGGGCCCAAGATCCGGGCCTCCGGCATCACCATCCAGTTCCGTTACACGGACCCCGAATCCGCCATCACCGTGGACGCGAAGACGCCTCCGCCGGAAGGGCAGTACTTTCAACTCTACTTTGGGTTTGAACCGCCCGTTGAACCAAGCATCGCGATGGACATGACGGCGGACATCGCCCACCTCTTCTGGCTGGGCAAGGTCAATTTGACCGCCGCCCTGACTCGGGGGCAGATGAAGATCAAGGGCCCGCTGCAGCAGGTCATGAAGCTGCTTCCGGCCATCACACCGGCCTACAAGATGTACCCGGAGTTCCTGAAGAGCAAGGGCCTCGATCACCTGATTCCGGCCTGACCGCCGGCATGCGCCGGGCTGGACCGTGGAAGAGTGGCGAGGGGGCCTGGACATGTACGGCTATCGCAACCGCGTTCTGGAGGTTGACCTGAGCAGCGGCCGGTCCCGGAGCGCCTCCTTGCCTGAGGAGCTGCACCGGGACTACCTGGGCGGAGCCGGCATCGCCGCCCGCCTTCTCTGGGACCGGTTCGGCGCCGGTCTGTCGGATCTCGATCCACTTGCCCCGGAGAACCCCCTCATCTTCATGACCGGCCCCTTGACCGAAACCGGCCTCCCGTCGTGCAACCGCTCCACCTGCTCCTCCCTCTCCCCGCTCACCGGCATCTGGGGGGAGTCCAACCTGGGCGGCTACTTCGGCCCGGAGTTGAAGTTCGCCGGTTACGACGGGGTTATCGTGACCGGTGCGGCAGAGCGGCCCGTCTGCCTCATCATCGATGACGACCGGGTGGAGTTGCGTGACGCCGCCGACCTCTGGGGGCTGGACACCTACGAGGTCTACGAGCGCCTGTCGCCGGCAGATGGCCCTGCCGCGGCCGGCCCATCGCGGACCAGGTTCCAGGTGCTGGCCGTCGGCCCTGCGGGGGAGAACGGCGTCCGCTTCGCCGGCATCACCCACAATCGCCACCACGTGTTCGGCCGGGCCGGCATGGGCTGCGTCATGGGCAGCAAAAAGCTGAAGGCCATCGCCGTGCGCGGCAGCCGCCGGTCCCCCTTCCCCCTGGCCGACCAGGAGCGCTTCCAGGCGGTGCGGAAAGGCCTGGCGGCGAAGCAGGGCGAGAGCGTCGCCATCGAGGGGCTCCGCGTCTTCGGCACGCAGTCCGGTTTCGACGTCGGGCTGGTCACGGGCGACGTGCCGATGAAGAACTGGTCCATCGGCGAGTGGGAGGGAACCGACCGGGTCAACTCGGCGACCTACGCCGATACCATCCTGCTGCGAGGCCGAACCTGCTACGCCTGCCCGGTGGTCTGCAAGCGCGAAGTCGAGGTCAAGGACGGACCCTACAGGATGGGGCCCGGCCCCGGCCCTGAATACGAGACGGTGGCCAACTTCGGACCCATGGTCCTCAATGACAACCTGCCCGCCATCGCCAGGGCGTCGGAACTCTGCAACCGTTACGGCATGGACACCATCACCCTGGGCTCGACGATCGCCTTCGCCATCGACTGCTGGGAACAGGGGCGCATCGGGCCGTCGGAGACGGGGGGCATGGAACTGCACTGGGGCAACGCGGACCTGCTGCTGGACCTCATCGAGAAGACGGCGCGGGGCGAGGGCTTCGGCCGAGACCTGGGCCGGGGCAGTGCGGCCCTGGCGGAACGCTGGGGCGCCGAGGACCTGTGCACTGCCGTCAAGGGACTGGAGGCACCCGCCCACGATCCTCGGGGAGCCCACGGCCTGGGGCTGTCGTACGCCACGGGCGCGCGCGGCGCCGACCACGTCAACTGCATGACCTACTCCTACGAGAGCGGCACCGCCATGTTCCCGGCCCTGGGCTACATGGACCCGCCCGAGGGGCAGACCAGCGAGGGCAAGGCGGAGAAGGTATACCAGTTCCAGAACCTTGGCCAGGTTTTCTACGGTGCGGCGGCGGTCTGCCACCTGGGCGGCTTTGCCTTTACCGAGGAGGACCTGCTGGAGATGCTGGCGGCGGTAACCGGTGTAGAGCGCTCGCTCCAGGACCTGCTGCGCCTGGGTGAGCGGGTGTGGCTGCTGAAGCGCGTCATCTCCAACCTGCGCGGGGTCACAGCCCAGGACGACTTCCTGCCCAGGAAGCTGCGCACCCCCTTGCGCGAGGGCGGCGCCGCCGGCTCCATCCCTGACGTGGACCGGATGCTGGCCGAGTACTACCCCCTCCGTGGACTGGACGAACAGGGCCGGCCTACGCGGGAGGCCCTGGAGCGCGTAGGCCTGGCGGACCCCGGCATCCTGGAGGCCCTGGGGCTGGCATGACCAGGCGAAACAGCCGGGCGTCATGGTAGCGAGGGTAAGGCGATATGCATGAGGCACAGGGCTCTACGAGGGGGAGCGAACATGCTTCGGCGTTCGTGGACAGGGCTTGTGCTGGGTGTTCTCTTGCTGTCTGTGGCGTCCTACGGGGCGGCCGTCCGCCCTGAGCACTATCGGGAGACGTCGGCGGCCGGGCAGGCGGGATCCAAAGTGGCGTACGTTTACCAGGGCGACCTCTGGCTGCACGACCTGTCGGCAGCCCCACCCCGTCGCCTTACGAGTGACGGCAAGAGCGCCCACCCCGCCTGGTCCCCTTCGGGGCGCTGGATCCTCTTCGAAAGGGAGTACGTCTCCTGGGTCATGGATGTGGCGAGCGGCGAGGCGCACCGACTGTCACCCGACAGTCCCGCGATGAACGCCCGCTGGGCCCCTCAGGAAGACCGCCTCGCCTTCGTCGATGACCGGGGCCGCCTCTGGACGGTGAGCGCAGACGGTTCCGGCCGGCTACCGGTTGCCGGTCCGCC
>CALMNP010000114.1 GCA_937868875.1 uncultured Bacillota bacterium
CGCTGCCGCCGGCGTGGGCGGCGCCGCCACAGGCCGCACCGGCACGCCGCGTTCCGCCAGATACTCCTTCAGTCCGGCCACGGTCAGGCGCCCAAAGTGGAAGAGCGAGGCGGCCAGGGCTGCATCCGCCCCGCCCTCGGTCAGCACGCGGTAGAAGTCCTCCGGCGTGCCGGCTCCTCCGGACGCCACCACGGGGATGGACACCCGATCGGCGACCGTGCGGTTCAGCTCCAGGTCATAGCCGTTCTCGGTTCCGTCGGCGTCGATGCTGTTGACCACCAGTTCGCCCGCCCCCAGGCGCTCCGCCTCGGCGACCCACTCCAGGAGGTCGCGCCCAGTGGGGCGGCGCCCGCCGTGGGTCACCACCTCCCAGCGGCCGGTCCAGCGCTGTCCCTCATAGACGCGTCGTGTGTCCACGCCGACGACGATGCACTGGGACCCGAACCGCTCCGCGCCCCGGGCGACGAGATCCGGGTGCAGAACCGCCTGGGTGTTGACGGAGACCTTGTCCGCCCCCGCCCGGAGGAGCCGGCGGATATCCTCCAGATCGGCGATGCCGCCGCCCACGGTGAGCGGAATGAAGGCCTCGGCGGCCGCCCGGGCCACCACCTCGACGGTGGTGCGGCGGCCCTCGGCGGAGGCTGAGATATCATAGAACACAAGCTCGTCGGCTCCGGCGCGGTCGTAGGCGGCCGCCATCTCGGCCGGGTCGCCGGCGTCCCGCAGGGCGGTGAAGCGGACACCTTTCACCACGCGGCCGTCCTTGACGTCCAGGCAGGGGACGATGCGGCGGGTCAGCCCGGAGCCGGCCTCTTCCTGGACAGCCCGAAGGGCGTCGGGAAGCTGCAGGGCCCCATCGTACAGGGCCTTGCCCACCACAGCGCCGGCTACGCCCTGGCGGGACAAGCCGGCAAGATACCGCACCTCGTCCAGGCGGGCGACGCCTCCCGAAGCCAGGACGCGCAGCCCCAGGCGTGCCAGCCGCAGAGTGCCGGCGAGATCGGCTCCGGTCAGCATGCCATCGCGGGAGATGTCCGTGTAGAGCACCTCCCGCAGGCCGAGGCCGAGCAGGGTCCGCGCGGCCTCCTCCAGATCGAGGCCGCTGTCCCCTTGCCAGGCGTGTGTGGCCACCCGACCGTCACGGGCGTCCAGCGCCACCACCACCCGACCTGGGTGGTCCCGAAGCAGTCCCGCCAGCAAGGCCGGGCTCAGGATGGCGGCAGTGCCTACCACCGCTCTGGCCGCACCTGCGGCCAGAGCATCGGCCACGGCCTCCGGTGTTCGGAGGCCGCCGCCGAACTGGACCGGGATGGACAGCGCGGAGGTCATGCGGCGCAGCACCTGCAGGTGCCGGGGTTCGCCGGCCGCGGCTCCGTCCAGGTCCACGACGTGCAGGGCCTGGGCCCCCTCCGCCTGCCAGCGGAGGGCTACGGCCACGGGGTCATCCCCATAGGCTGTGGCCTGGCTGAGATCGCCCTGCCGCAGACGCACGCAGCGGCCGTCCTTGAGATCAATGGCGGGAAGAAGGAGAAAGGATGCGGCCGGCCAGGCGCCGGCCGGCCGCACCGAGGTCTCGGGCGTTGTGGTCATGCCGTTCGCTCCTCGCCGCCCGCCGCCAGGCGGGCAAAGTTGGACAGGATGCGGAGCCCGGTGTCGCTCGACTTCTCCGGGTGGAACTGGAGGCCGTGGCAGTGGCCCCGGCTGACCGCCGCGGCGAAGGGCAGGCCGTAGGGAGACGTGGCGGCGATCACTGCGGCCTCAGCCGGGTCGACGTAATAGGAATGGACGAAGTAGACATAGGGCTCGGGGGGCAGACCGTGCAGCAGGGCGGTGGGGCGGGTCAGATCCAGGCGGTTCCAGCCCATGTGCGGTACCTTGAGACCACTGCCCTCGGGAAGACGCCGCACCCGCCCGGGCAGAATGCCAAGTCCCTCCACACCGCCGTTCTCCTCGCTGTAGTCGAACAGGAGCTGGAGGCCGAGGCAGATGCCCAGAAAGGGCCGTCCTGAGGCCACCGTCTGGCGCAGGGCCCCGTCCAGGCCACGGCTGCGCAGGGCCGCCATGGCGTCGGCGTAGGCCCCAACCCCGGGCAGGATGACGGCCCCGGCCCGCAAGACCTGCTCCGGGTCGTCGGTGATAAGGGAATCAAAGCCCAGGCGGCGCAACGCCTTGGCCACGCTGTGCAGGTTGCCCATGCCGTAGTCCACGATGGCGAGCAACGGCGCCCACCTCCCCCTGTCCTTGTGTGATGAGCCGGTGCGACATGATGCAGCGGAGCGGCGTGTTCGGCGGAGCGGCGTTGCCGCTAGAGCACGCCCTTGGTGGAACGCACCCCCTGTACCCGCGGGTCCAGCCGAACCGCCTGACCCAGGGCGAGGGCGGCGGCCTTAAAGACCGCCTCCACCTGGTGGTGGGCGTTCTCCCCGTAGAGCAAATTCAAATGCACGGCGGCCCGGGCGTGGACGGTGAAGGCCCGGAAGAACTCGGCCACCAGTTGGGTGTCCATGCCGCCCACCTGTTCGCGGCTGAACGGCGCCTCCACCCGGCAGAAGGGCCGGCCGCCCAGGTCCACCACCGCCAGGGCCAGGGACTCGTCCAGGGGGGCATGGGCGGAGCCGAAGCGGGCGATGCCCCTGCGGTCCCCCAGGGCCCTGTCCAGAGCCTGCCCCAGGACGATACCGCTGTCCTCAACGGTGTGGTGGGCGTCCACCTCCAGGTCCCCCGCCGCCTCCAGATCCAGATCCCAGAAGGCATGGCGCGCCAACTGATCCAGCATGTGGTCGAAGAACCCCACGCCGGTGCTCAGGCGCACCGAGCCGGTTCCGTCCAGGTTCAGCCGGCAGCGGACGCGCGTCTCCCGGGTCTCGCGGGATACCTCAGCCTCGCGGTTCATACCTGTTCCCCCTTGAGCCTGACATCCACGGCCCGGGCGTGGGCCTCCAGGCCCTCCAGGCGGGCCAGTCGAGCGGCCACGGGGCCGGCGGTCGCAAGCCCCGCCGGTGAGGCGTAGATGAGGCTCGTCCGCTTTTGAAACGTGTCCACGCCAAGAGCCGATGTGAACCGGGCCGTACCGCCGGTGGGCAACACGTGGGACGGCCCGATGGCGTAGTCCCCCAGGGGCTCCGTCGCCAGGCGGCCGATGAAGATGGCGCCGGCATGGCGGATGGTCGGGACCAGGGAAAGGGGATCCTCCACCTGAAGTTCCACGTGCTCCGGAGCCAGGAGCGAAACCAGTTCGGCCGCCTCCTCCAGGCCGGAAGTGATGACCAGGGCCCCGGCGGCCCCCAGGGACCGTTCCGCCACAGCCCGGGTGGGCAGATCCTGCAGTTGCCGAACCAGTTCCTCCTGCACCCGCTCGGCCAGAGAGGCATCGGGGGTGAAGAGGTAGGCCCTGCCTTCCAGGTGCTCGGCCTGGGACAGCAGGTCAGCGGCCAGCCACTCGGGGCGCGAGGCGCCGTCGGCGATGACGGCGATTTCGCTGGGTCCCTGGAGCCCGTCCACGCCCACGTCGCCGAAGACCAGCTTTTTGGCCAGCGTCACGTACGTGTTGCCGGGGCCGGCGATCTTGTCTACCCTGGGCACCGTCTCGGTGCCATAGGCCAGCGCCGCGATGGCCTGCACACCGCCGAGGCGGAAGGCCCGGCTCACGCCCAGTTCGGCCAGGGCTGCCAGCAGGTGGCGGTCCACGCTGCCGTCGCGCCGCGGCGGGGTGCACACGGTCAGGTCAGGGACGCCGGCCACCCGGGCCGGAACGCCCGCGGCCAGGACGGTCGAGAAGAGCGGCGCGGTGCCGCCGGGTATGTAGAGCCCCACCCGGTCGATGGGCCGCAGCACCTGGCCCAGGAAGGCACCCTCCGTCTCCAGGGTCATCCACGACCCCTGGGCCTGACGACGGTGGTACCGCTCCAGGTTGTCGCGGGCGGCCCGCAGGGCGGTCAGGAACTCCGGCTCCACCCGGCGGCGCGCCTCCTCCATCTCTTCCTGCCTGATGGGCAGGCGATCCGGCGTCAGGCGGGTTCCGTCGAAGCGCTCCGTCAGGCGAATCAGGGCCTCGTCGCCTTCAGCGCGAACCTCGTCGATGAGCTGCCGAACCGACGCCTCCTGCTCAGGGCGGCCGAAGCCTCGACGGCCTTCGAGGGCCTGGCGAAACTCGCTGGGTGTGGTCAGGCGGAGCATCGGGCCACCTCCTTCGTCATCTCGCGCAGGCGCCGCACGATGGGCTCCAGGCCTTGCCGCTTCAGGTGCAGGGCCGCAGGGTTGGCGATGAGCCGGGCGCTGGACTCGGCGATGGTCTCCAGCGGCGCCAGGCGGTTCTCCCGCAGGGTCTGGCCGGTAGAGACGATGTCCACGATGGCGTCGGCCAGGCCGGCCGCCGGCGCCAGCTCCACAGCGCCGTGCAGGACGATAATCTCCACCGGCCACCCCTTCTGCCGGAAGAAGGCCTCGGCCACGCGGGGGAATTTGGTGGCCACCCGGGTGACGGAGCGGCCCGGCACCAGGGCGCCGGGGGCGGCGGAGGCGGCCAGTTCGACGGGCGCCGCCAGGACGAAACGGCAGCCGCCGTAGCCCAGATCCAGGACCTCGGCGTAGACCTGCTGGTCCTCCAGCAGCACGTCTTTACCGACAACGCCCAGGTCCGCAGCCCCGTGGGCCACGTAGGTGGGAACATCGGCGGGCCGGGCCACGATGAACCGCAGCCCGCTTTCTTCGTTATCAAAAAAGAGGCGGCGCGAGTCCTCGCCTTCGAGGCAGCCGCCACTTAGTCCGGCTTGGTTCAGCAACTGTATGGTGGGTTCGTAGAGCTTCCCCTTGGGGAGAGCCATGGTCAGTCGTTGCACGTTGTACCTCCAGCATGGAAGTGGACGCTGCGGCAGCCGGAGAGGCCGTCCGCCCGGGAGAGCCTCAGTGAATGCCGGCCGGGGCGGCGGCCACCGACGGCCCGGCCCTTGGCCGCAGGCGTCCGGGCGGCAGGGGACTCAGGTCGCCGCCCATGGCATCCAGCGCCACGCATTGCGAGCCTTGACCCTCGGCGTAGACCTGGGCATCCTCCGGCCGGCCGTGCCAGACCACGGCGGAACGCCCGGCACGCCGGAAGGCCTGCGCCCGCTCAAAGGCCAGTGTCTGCTGACCCTCTCCGGCAACAATGACCACCTCAGGGCCGGGCCGTCTGAGGCCGGAGTCATCCGCCCGCCCAAGGGCCTGCAGCAGGAGCCCGACGTCGAGAGCAAAACCCGTCGCCGGCCGGTCCGGGCCGAACGCCTGAAGGAGTCGGTCGTAGCGTCCTCCGCCTGCCACCGGGTATCCGGACCCCGGGGCGAATGCCTCGAAGATCAGGCCGGTGTAGTAATCGAGCCCCCGCACCAGACCCAGGTCCAGGTGAATCGGCACGGTGACGCTGTAGCGCTCCAGCAGGGCGGTGACCTGCTTCATCGCCTCCAGGGCCTCCCGTGCCTCCCGGTTGTCCAGGCCGGCCAACATGGAGTCCCATTCGCGCGCGTCTCCCAGTCCAGCCGGGAGAAGCAACAGGCGCTCCCTCTCCGCGTCCAGGCTCAGGGCACGCACCGCCCGCTCGTAACCCACCAGGTCGCGGTCGGCAAGGGCCCGCCGCAGTTGGTTCTGCACCCCGTTGTCCACACCGCAGTGCTTCATGATGCCGGGTAGGAGACGGCTATCGCTGAGGCTGACGGCAAAGCTATCCAGCCCTCCCGCCCTGAGGGCTTCCACTGTCAGCGCGATGACTTCGGCGTCCGCCTCAGGGCCCGACGCCCCCACCAGCTCAACGCCGCTCTGCAGCACCTCGTGCGGCCGGCCGGCTCCCTGCGGCTGATAGCGGAACACCGGGGCGGAGTAGCAAAGCCTCAGCGGAAGCGGCTGCTCCGTCAGGTGGGTACCCACCAACCGGGCGATGGGCGTGGTCATGTCCGGACGCAGGGCCAGAATGCGGCCCCGGCGGTCGATCAACTTGTAGAGGTCGTCCCGGTCCGAGCCTCCGGCGCCGGGCAGGACCTCTTCCAGCAGTTCGAGGGTGGGCGTGCCCACCTCGCGGTAACCCCACCGCCGGTACGTTTCCAGCAGTCGGGCCTCCACGGTGCGGCGGACCGCCGCCTCGTCCTGCAGCACGTCCCGTTGGCCCTCCGCCACCTGGCCTCGACCGTTCGCTTCCTTCACGCTTCCCCTCCTCACGAATGGAGGACTGGAGGCCCGGGCAGGCCTCCTTGCCTACTTTACTGTGGTGAATTACTAAAGCCTGTGGACAATAATAACACCGGCCGAAGGCCGGCGTCAATGGTTGATTTTGTGACAAAAACGCTGTTGGGTTGCGGAACGTGGCCTAGCGCTTGCCCGACTTCTTGAGTCGCTCCAGCACCAGGCGGTAGCCGTCCGCCCCGTAGAGGAGGCAGCGCTTGACCCGGCTGATGGTGGCTGTGCTGGCGCCGGTGATCTCCACGATCTCCTCATAGGTACGGTTCTGGTCCAGCATCTTGGCGACTTCCAGGCGTTGAGCGATGGCCTTCAGTTCGCTGACAGTGCAGATGTCCTCAAAGAATGCGTAGCACTCGTCCACATTCTTGAGAAGCAGCACGGCTTCAAAGAGCCTATCCGTTGACTCATCACGTATCTTGTCGTTGACTGCCACCGCGGGCACCTCCCTGGCCGGCCCTGGGGCGGTCGACCATGTGAATATAGTTTGCCGGATGGAGCCAGATTCCTTCCCCGCGTGGCAGGCGGCAATACAACACGGCGGAAAACATGGAGCGCGGCCTGTGCCGCGCCCCCTCGCCGGACCGGCCGGCGAACGCTCCCTACAACTTACTGAACGAGTGCGAGATGAAGCTTGTAGACAATGATTTCGTTGTCCTCGACCACCATGTGCAGACTGTCCCCCGGTTGCCATCCGAGCAGCTGCCGCAGTTCCTCGGGGATGGAGATGCGACCGTCCTCCACCGTGACCGTATGTTGCGCCAACCTTCATCCCTCCGATCACATTAAAAACGAATTCGTGTCTCCCCTTGCGTTTCCCTTGTGTGCCGCAACGGAATCGCTCGACGCTTTCCTCTCTTCTTCGTCATTGGGGTGGAGTCGGCCTTGAGAGGCCGCCGGCGCGTCCACAACGCAACCAGGATCTTTGTACTCACCCAGGCAGCTTCTTTCCGGCCAGCAAGTCTTCCAGCAGCACGGCGGTCAGAGCCGAACGCCAGGCGGGAAACCGGGGGTCCTGCACCAGGCCCACAAGCTGCCGGAGCATGGTCAGGTGTTCCTCCGGCTTATCGATGAGCATCAGGAAGATGGTGTCCACGTCGATGGTCTGCAACGGGTCCTCCATGCGTCGAAAGGACACGGGCACCGCCAGAGCGGCCGCCAGAAGGCCCGGCTCCACCACCCACTCCGGGTCGGCGTGAGCCAGGGCCACGCGCGCGGCAGCCGCGGCGATGCCCGTCGGGTATTCCTTCTCTCTTTTGAGCAGCGCCTCCACGTAGCCCTCGCGAGCCCAGCCGCGGGCCACAGCCTCACCACCGAGGCGCCGGAGCGCCTCCTCGTCACTGGCGACCTCGAGGCCGTGCAGAACGTCGACGTTCAATCGTTACCTCCTCCCGGCGGCGTTGGCCTCCTTCGGCCGGGTGCGGTCGTCCAGAGCCAGCACGGCACGGGCCGTCCCCGCTCCCGTGACGAGCGCGGAGAAGAATCCGCCGCGCAAGGCGCCCAGGATGGCCGGAGCCTTGTCCTCCCCCGTGACCACAGCAATGCGGTAAGGGATGGCCTTCAACTGCTCGGTGGTCAGGCCGACGAAGCGTCCGCTCAGGGAGGTTTTGACGACCTCGCCGTCGAGGTCGATAAACTCGGTGTTGACGTTGCCCACCGCTCCCTGCTCAGCTGTTCGGGCCATCTCGGCCTCGGTGAGGCCGCCCGACTTAACGAGGTTGGAACCGACGGCCACGCCGCCCACGCCGACCAGGGCCACCTGGCTGGCGGCGGCGCGTTCCAGGACTCGGGCAATCTCAGGCTCCGCCAGGAATGTGTCACGGCTGGAGGGGTTGGCCACGACGGCGGGCGCGTTCAGCAGGAAATACTCGCCGCGGAACTTGATCGCCAGCAGGCGGACCGTTTCGTTGGCGTGCCAGCTGGCGCCCACCGGGCCCTGCCCGCCGACCATGGGAACGAAGTGGGAGGAGCGGGGCTTGGGGTGCTCAATGGCATGTGCCACGGCGTTGGCCGTGGCGCCGGCGCTCACAGCCACGGTCGCTCCGGCGGGCAGCGTTTCGTCCAGCAACTGACCGGCTGCGCGGGCAACGGCGCTCAGAGGCGTACCGGCGTCCTCCGTGTCCGGCACCACAATGGCGTCGCGCAGCCCGAACCTGTCCTCCAGGTCCGCCGCCAGCCGATCTACCTCCGGGTAGGGGCTGTGAATCCGAATCTCCACGATCCCCTGGCTGCGCGCCAGGGTCAGAAGACGGCTGACGTGGGGCCTGGACAGGCCCAGCTTCTCGGCGATCTCCTGCTGGCTCAGTCCATCGATGTAGTACAGGCGGCCCATCTTGGCCAGAAGGCGGGCTCGGCGCTCCTCGCTGGGTGACACCTCCGCTCCTCCTCCGTTCCCTTGGTACGACCGTTCAACGTCTGGTCATATGTCATCACCACTCTATCGCCGGGGCATAAGGGTGTCAACGGTTGGGCCCGCGGGCGTTGCCGCCACGCGGGCTCCAGTAGATCGGATTCTGTTCAGGCCGAGTGGTGAAGCGGTCTTCTCGCCTCCGTGTTCGCCTTGGGCTGGGCCAGAAAGCGGCGCATATCTTCGCGGTAACGGGCCGTCACCAGCCGCTTCAGACGCAGGGGCAGACACCCCGTGACCGGGACCTCGCCGGCCAGGGGAAGCGGGCCGAGGGTGCCGAATCCTTGCCTTGGTCCCAACGACGCCAGGGTCCCGCGCAGCCGCAAGGACCCTGCGGGAGCCTCCTCGCCTCGCACCCGGGCCAACAGGGTGGCGGCCGCTCGCTGTCCCTGCAGCTCAGCCAGTTGGGCACTGGGCGCTGCGAGCCCGGCAGCGCAGTCGCCAACGACGAACACCCGCGGGTTGGTGACGGACCGCTGTCCATCATCCACCAACGCCCTGCCCTGGCGATCCACCGCCAGGCCGGCGTCCCGCAGGAGCGCCGGTGCCGACACCCCCGCCGCCCAGATCGCCAGGTCAAAGGGCACCGCGTCGCCGCCTGTGAGGTAAAGCCGCCCCTCCTCAACCTTCTGCACCTGGTCCTGGAGCCGGACCTGCACGCCTTGCTTCTCCAGCTGGCGGCGCACCCACGCCTGGTGGGCGCCGGGGAAGCCGTTGGCCAGATGAGGCA
>CALMNP010000115.1 GCA_937868875.1 uncultured Bacillota bacterium
ACAGAGCAGGTGTGGGGCCTCCCGGACCTTAGGAAACCGGGGGAGTCTTCCCCGGTTTCCACAAAACGCCCGATTCGTGGAAACCTTCGGAAACGGCCCGGGTTTCCAAAGGTGTCCAGGGTGTCACCCCTGATCCACCGCCCGGGAGAAACGCCAAGGCAGGAGCCACCATGACTCCTGCCTGCTTGCGATGCCTACCCTCAGTTGTGGTGGAGCCGGGTCGCCGGACCCAGGTCGCCGGAGCCAGGCCGCCAGGACTAAGCCGAAATCCTAATCCCGCAGCACCTCGCGGGCAATCACCAGGCGCTGAATCTCGCTGGTGCCCTCGTAGAGTTGCGTGATCTTAGCCTCGCGCATCAGCCGCTCCACGGTGTAGTCGCGCAGATAGCCGTAGCCGCCCAGGATCTGCACGGCTTCCACGGTGTGGCGCATGGCCATCTCAGAAGCGAAGAGCTTCGCCATCGAGATTTCCCTGGTGGCCTTCCCGCCCTGCTGGCGGAGGAAAGCGGCGCGGTACATCATCAAGCGGGCAGCCTCCAGGTCCGTAGCCATATCGGCCAGCTTCCACTGGATGGCCTGGAACTCGGCGATGGGCTTGCCGAACTGCTGCCGTTCGCGGGCGTAGGGCACAGTGATGTCCAGGGCGCGCTGCACCAGCCCGACGGCCTGGGCTGCGATGCCGATCCGGCCGCCATCCAGCGTCGCCAGGGCGATCTTGAAGCCCTGACCCTCCTCGCCCAGCCGGTTGGCGGCGGGCACGCGCACGTTCTCCAGAAAGACATCCGTGGTCTGGCTGGCGTGCAGGCCCAGTTTCTCCTCGGGCTTGCCGAAGCTCACACCGGGCATGTCCTTGGTGACGATGAAGGCGGTGATGCCCTTGGCACCCTTGCCCGGGTCCAGGTTGGCCATGACGATGTACTGGTCCGCCACGCCGCCGTTAGTGATAAAGGTCTTTTGGCCGTTGAGGACGTAGCTGTCGCCGTCCTTCTCAGCCCGGGTGCGAAGGGAGCCGGCGTCGGAGCCGGCGCCGGGCTCGGTCAGGCAATAGGCCCCGAGCACCTCGCCGCGGGCCAGCCGCGGCAGGTGGTATAGCTTCTGATCCTCCGAGCCGAAGTGCAGGATGGCCTCAGAGTGCAGGGTGTTGTGCACCTCGAAGATGACGGAGGTCACGGCGTCGCCGCGGGCAAGCTCCTCGATGACGATGGCGTAGCTGAGATAGTCGGCACCGCCGCCGCCGTACTTCTCCGGCACGTGCATGCAGAGGTAGCCGTCGCGGGCCAGGGCCTTGAAGACACCCCAGGGAAACTCGTGGTTCCGGTCGCGATCCGCCGCGCCCGGCTCCACTTCCTTCTTGACGAACTCCCTGACGGCGCTGCGGATGGCCTCCTGATCCTCGCTAAGATTGAAGTTCATGCTCTGGTCCTCCCCCGATCGATCTGTCGGACTCCGGCTGCTTGGGCAGGCCTGTGGGCCGCCCTATTTGGGGCCGGGTTTGTCGTCACCCGGCCAATACCGCCGTAATAGATGTCGCGCCGCCGTAAACGGGTCCTGCTCCCGGTCCGCCACGGCTGCCGCCAGGCGTGCCAGGTCGCCGTTCTCCTCGGCCGGCCCGAGAACCGTCGCCAGTAGGCGGTCGGCAACCAGTCGGCGCAGCTTGTTCTCAGCCTCCTGCCGCTGCCTCACCTGCCAGCGGCCGGAATTGTGCAGATAGGTGAGGTGGCTCGCCACCGCATCCATGACCTCGGCCACGCCCTGGCCCTCGCGGGCCACGGACTTGAGCACCGGTGGCCGCCAGTGGGCCGGGGCTGTTTCGGACTGTTCGGGGGCTGTTCCGGGCTGCTCGGGGGCGCCGCCCGCGGCGGGAACCCCGGATACGCCGTGGTGACCCCGGGGGTCCCAGCGACCGGCCGCCCCTGGGACGCCTGCCCTGGTGCCGCCCGTCCGGGCGCCGCCATGGCCCTCGCCCAGGTCCAGCATCATCTCCAGTTCCATGACGGTGCGGTCGGCGCCATCGCGGTCGGCCTTGTTGACCACGAACAGGTCGCCGATCTCCAGGATGCCGGCCTTGATTGCCTGAACGTCGTCGCCGAGGCCGGGGATCGTGACCACCACGGTGGTGTGCACAAGGCGCATGACCTCTACCTCGGACTGGCCGGCGCCGACGGTCTCCACCAGCACCAGGTCGAAGCCGAAGGCGTCCAGGACGGAAACGACGTCGCCGGTGGCAGCAGAGATCCCGCCCGCGTGGCCGCGGGCGGAGAGGCTGCGAATGAACACGCCCCTGTCCGAGGCCCCGCGCTCCATGCGAATGCGGTCGCCGAGCACGGCGCCCCCGGAAAAGGGGCTGGACGGATCGACAGCAACTACGCCCACCGTCTTGCCTCGACGCCGGGCTTCGGTAGCCAACTGGTCCACCAGGGTGCTCTTGCCCACGCCGGGGGCGCCGGTGATACCCACCACGTGGGCGCGGCCGGTCAGGGGGTGAAGGTCCGCCAGAATCAGAGGGCGGTCGGGGTGGTCGTTCTCTACTAGAGTGATGGCCCGGGCCAGAGCCCGCTGGTCGCCGTTCCGGAAGCGCTCCAATAGTTCCATCAGGTCTTTCCTCAGGCCCTCCTGACGTGGCTCAGGGTGTACTCGATGATGTCGTCCAGGTCGGCGCCGGGACCGAAGACGCCGGCAACGCCGGCTGCCTTCAGGGCCGTCGCGTCGTCCTCCGGGATAATGCCGCCCACCAGCAGCAGGACGTCGTCCAGGCCTTCCTTCTTCATCCCGTCGGCCACCAGGGGCACCAGGGTGTTGTGGGCCCCAGAGAGAATGCTCAGGGCCACTACGTCGACGTCTTCCTGCACTGCAGCCTGAACGATCTGCTCCGGCCGCTGAAAGAGGCCGGTGTAGATCACTTCAAAGCCGGCGTCACGATAGGCTCTGGCCACCACCTTGGCGCCGCGGTCATGGCCGTCCAGCCCGGGTTTGGCTACCAGCACGCGAATCTTGCGCTCCATGTTTCCCCTCCGATTGATTCAGGGTCAGGCCTCGGCACCAGCCGACCCCCAGGCCGCAACCAGCCAGACACCCACGCCGGCGGGCAGGGCCAGCCAGGGCAGGGCGACGAGGTCGGGCAGGAACACCAGGGCCAGGCTCAACAACACCTCCAGCAGCCAGGAGCGGCTCGCCGGATAGCAGGCGTAGCGGACAAGGAAGGCGGCCCCCATCTGCACCAGGGCGACCCAGAGGGCGCCCGCGAAACTGCCGTCCTGCGGGGGCATCAGAAGCACGGCGGCCAGAGCGGAGACGAGGCCCGCCAGAGTCAGCACCACCGTGGCCAGGAGAACGGCCAGCATCAGGCGCTGCAGGCGCGGACGCCGGCCGGGGTCGAAGGCGGCAAATGTCCCGGCAACGGCCGGGAGCCAGATCACACTGACCTGCCAGGGGAAACCGGAGCGGCTCTGCTGTAGGGCCAGCAGGGCCATGCTCAGGGAGTACAGCCACAGGGAAAGGGTCCAGAGCAGACCTCCCAGGAGGAACCTCCCGTAGTGGATGAGCACTCCGGGCGCAACGGGCCGATCCTTCATGGCCGCCTCCCTATGCCAGGGGCAGAAGTCGCAGCCCCTCGGCCCTGCTGAGGGCCTCACGCACCCAGTAGACGTGCTCGGCGCCCACGACCACCAGGACGCGGCGACCCGGGTTCTCGCGCAGAACGTTCATCACGCCGGCCATGAGGTCATCGTTGCGCTGCTGCCACAGGACCTGTTCCACCTCGGGAGCCAGGCGCAGGCGTGCTTCGTGACAGAGGCGTGCCGCCGCCTGGGACTCCTCATCGTTGCAGCAGAGCGGGCCCAGGTCGGCACGCCCCCAGAGGGCGAGCAGCCGCTCGCGCTCCGCACGGTCGCCGCCCGCCAGGCGGGGGTCAGCCTGAGCGGCCCGCTCCAGCGCCCGCAGGTCCTCGCTGGAGCCATCCACCGGGGCGACGGCCATGGCCTCCGACTCGGCCAGAGGCAGCAGGCAGGAGGCGTAGACCGGCGCCAGATCGGAGCCGGCGGGGTCGTGGCGGTAGGCCAGCCAGTCGTTCGGGGTGATGTCCAGACAGAGGACGTCGGGCCGGAAGGCCCGCACCCGATTCTCCAGATCCTCCAGGCTATAGTGCCCGAAGGCGGGGTCGCCGTGCAGCCTGCCCAGGGTCCCCAGTACTGCTGCTGTGGCGGCGCCCTCCATGCCCGCAGCCAGGTCCAGGGAGAGGACGCGAGGCTTCCAGCCACCGTTCTGGTCCAGGGGCACGGTCAGGGCCATGGAGCCCCAGAGCACCAGGTTGGCCACCAGGGTATACTGCCCGGCGCCGGGCTGAGCCCAGCCCATCTCCAGGGGCAGGGCCAACAGGGCGAGGGCGGGGAAGAAGCTGAGAATGCGGTAGTCCAACGGGTAGCCGGCTAGCCGCAGCCCAAGGGCTGCGATGCCCAGGGCCACCAGTCCGGCGCTGGCCCCGGTGCCCACCGGCAGCATGTGCTGGGCCGCGCCTACCACCCAACCGGCCGTTAGAATTGGGACGGTCAGTGCGGTCAGGAGCCGCAGCCAACCGGGGCGCTCCGAGAGGCCCAGCACCCAGAAGGCGGCAGATGCCGTCAGAGCCCAGGCCAGAACGGAAGCAAGAACCCCGCCGGGCAGGCCGAGGGAGCCTGCAGCCAACAGACCCGCGACGCTCCAGACTACGGCGCCGGCCAGAAAGCGCTGCACCAGAGCAGCCCGCGGCCGCAGGCGCCAGCGGACTCGCCGCGTACGGCGCGTCCGGTGCGGCTGCCCCGGCAGGCCGGGACCTTCCGGCAGGGGCATCACCCCCGCCAGCAGCCGCGCCAGATCCTTTTCTTGGAGAACTTGCGTCATGGGACACAGTCCTTCATCTCCGAGCAGGGCCTCGGCCGGAAAACCCGGCCTCGTCCTGCCCGCCGCTGCGTAACCGGGCCGCCGGGGCGGCCCTCCGACCCCTGAGGGGCCGGCTAGCTGCTTCAGGAGCAGCTTTCTAGAACACCGCGTTCTCCCGGTAGGTGCCAAAGACGGACTTCAGCACGTCGACGATCTCGCCCAGGGTGGCATAGGCCCGGACGCAGTCCAGGATGCGCGGCATGGTGTTCTCCGTGCCGGCCGCCGCCCGCCGCAGCGCCTCCAGGGTCTCAGCCACGCGGACGCTGTCCCGCTCCGCCTTCACGCGCCTGAGCCGCGCCAGTTGGCGCTTCTCCACCTCGGGGTCGATCTTCAGGGTCGGGATGCGCAGGGGCTCTTCGTCAACGAACTTGTTGACCCCCACCACGCCGTAGTCGCCGCTCTGCACCCGCCGCTGGAAGCGGTAGGCGGACTCGGCCAGCTCGCGCTGGAAGAAGCCCTGCTCGATGGCGGTCACCACGCCGCCCCGCCGCTCGATCTCGGCGAAGTAGGCGCGGGCCTCGCTCTCCAGGTCGTTGGTCAGGGACTCGATGAAGTAGGAGCCGGCCAGCGGGTCGACGGTGTTGGTCACGCCGCTCTCCTCAGCGATCACCTGCTGGGTGCGGAGGGCCATCTTCACCGCGTCCTCGGTGGGCAGGCAGAGAGCCTCGTCCATGGAGTTGGTGTGCAGCGACTGGGTGCCGCCCAGAACCGCCGCCAGGGCCTGCAGGGCGACGCGCACCACGTTGACCTCCGGCTGCTGCGCCGTCAGGGAGACGCCGGCCGTCTGGGCGTGGGTCCGGAGCATCCAGGAACGGGGGTTCTTGGCCCCGAAACGCTCCTTCATGTCGCGGGCCCAGATGCGCCGCGCCGCCCGGAACTTGGCGATCTCCTCGAAGAAGTCGTTGTGCACGTCCCAGAAGAAGGAGAGCCGCGGAGCGAAGTCGTCCACGTTCAGTCCGGCCTCGATGCCCGCCTGCACGTAGGCGAAGCCGTCCGCCAGGGTGAAGGCCAGCTCCTGCCCGGCGGTGGCTCCCGCCTCGCGGATGTGGTAGCCGGAGATGGAGATGGTGTTCCAGCGGGGAACGTGCTCGGAGGCGAAGGCGAAGTTGTCGGTGATGAGCCTCAGGGAGGGCCGCGGCGGAAAGATGTACTCCTTCTGCGCGATGTACTCCTTGAGGATGTCGTTCTGGATGGTGCCGGAGATGCGGTCCCAGGGCACTCCCTGTTTCTCCGCCACGGCCAGGTACATGGCCCAGATGACGGAGGCGGGGCTGTTGATGGTCATGGAGGTGGTCACCTGGTCGAGGGGGATGCCCTCGAACAAGGCTTCCATGTCGGCCAGGGTGTCGATGGCCACCCCTTCCCGCCCGATCTCGCCCTGGGCGAACTCGTGGTCCGAGTCGTACCCCAGCAGGGTGGGCAGGTCAAAGGCAGTGGACAGGCCGGTCTGGCCGTGCTCCAGCAGAAACTGGAAGCGCCGGTTGGTCTCCTCCGCCGTGCCGAAGCCGGCGAACTGCCGCATGGTCCAGAGCTTACCCCGGTACATGGTCTCGTGGACGCCCCGGGTATAGGGATACTGTCCTGGATCACCGAGGTCTCGCTCGTAGTCGACGGGCGCGTCCTCCGGCCTGTACACCTGGTTGATCTCGCGGTCCGAGATCGTGGCGAAGCGGCGCTTGGACAGGGCCTTCTCGGTGAGGGCCATGGCGCCAGGCCTCCTTGCCTCTGGAGTTTTTGGATTCTCCCAACAATGGCACGAAAGCATACCTGGATTCGCTATCCCGGGCTCGACTTCCTCCCGGCATCCGCAAATGCCGCCGATTGCGGGGTTCAGGCTCCCCTTCCACCATGATATGTCAGGTCGGATGACATGTCAGGAAGATAGAAGCGAGGACGAATCGAGGTTGCCGCCTCGCCGTGTCTGTGGCAAAATGAAGGCTGAAAGCGCCTGCCTCGGACTGCATCCGGCGACGGAGCAGAACCGGCAGCGTGCGAAGAGTCGAGCTTCGCGCGTAGGGCCAGGCGCCGGCCCGCAGTTGGCTCCATCTCCCGCGGCTCCGCCCGCCCGTCAAGGACGGGGCAAGGACCGCGGACATCGTCCGGTATCCCTCCCGGGAACTGGAACGGAGGTGCTTCAATTGCATACCAAGACCCGTTCGATGGTCGTCGTCGGCATGCTGGGGGCTCTGACCGTGGTCATGGGCCTCACGGGGATCGGGTTCATACCCATCCCGCCGGTACGGGCGACCATCATGCATTTGCCGGTCATCCTGGCCGGCGTGCTGGAGGGCCCGGCCGCGGGCGCGGCGGTGGGCGCCATCTTCGGCGGCTTTTCCATGTACCAGGCCGCCACCATTGGCACTCCCATCTCCAAGGCCCTCTTCCTCAACCCGATTATCGCCCTCCTGCCCCGCATCCTGATCGGCATCGCGGCCGCCTACGGCTTCCAGGCGGCCCGCTCCCGCTGGGCCCGAATCGTCACGGCCGTGCTCCTGGGCGGCCTGGCGGCCCGGCTGGGCTACGCGGCCTGGGTGGCCCTGAAGGGCGGCTCCCTGGCCACCACGTCCTTTGGCCTGATGCTGGCCGGCACCCTGGCGGCCACCGCCGCCGTGCTCTACCTGCTCTGGCGGGGCGAGGAGGCGGCTCCGGGCTTCGCCGCCCTGCTGGGCACCCTGACCAACACCGTCGGCGTCCTGGGGCTGGGCGCCCTGTTCAAGGCCCTGCCAGGGCCCTTGGCCTGGACCATCGGCCTGACCAACAGCCCGGCCGAGGTCTTCGCCGCCATGACGGTGACCGTCCTGGTCTACCAGGGGGTCACGAGGGCTCTGGGCAACCGCCGGGCGCCGCAGCCGCCGTCCCGCAACACCGCCACCATCTAGACCGGCGG